>DATHVV010000095.1:0-47617 GCA_035461105.1 Longimicrobiales bacterium
GCGGCCGTAGTTGTAGTTGATCACGTAGCTGCGGTACGTGTCGAAGAAGCGCACCCGCTGCTGCGCGCGGGCCGGCTCCATGAGCGCGTAGGCGGTCAGCCACCGGGCGGCCGAGTCGGCACTGATCTCCCGGTTCAGGTACCGGCGCGCCGCCTCGTTGCCGGCGTAGCCCAGCCGCTCGATCAACTCGCGGACGCGCGCGTACTCCGCCGCGCGGGCGGTATCGAGTCCGGCGATCGGGAACAGCACGTCCCGCTCGAACGCGAGACGCTCCTCCCCCGGGAACGCTATGTCGATGCCGTAGTTGGCGCTCCCCTCGGCGATCAGCGACTGCGGGCTGTAAAGCGGATACACGCTGTACTCCAGCCAGCCCCGGTCGCGCACCAGCGACTTCTCGAGCAGCGCGTTGTAGACGTGGTGTCCGGGGTAGCCCTCGTGCGCGCCCAGGTCGACAGCTCGCTCGATGTAGATCGGCAGGTCGGTGTTGATCTGGATCAGGCTGCGGCCGCCCCCCTGGTACCAGTTGTAACCGCTCCACGACCTGTCGGTCACGTACTCGAGCACGAAGTCCTCGCCCTCCGGCAACGGCAGGCGTGCGCCGGTGCGGCGGCGGGCCTCCGCGATCGCGGCCCGGAACACGGTGTCGACGCGAGCGGGCGGGATGACGAAGTCGCGCCGGTAGCGCTCGACGCGCGCCGGGATCGGGCCGCTGCCGGGCAGCACCGCGTCCAGGCTGTCCAGCATCTGCCGGAAGTGCGATTCCGGATGGGTGGGCGCGACCGCGTCGTATAGTGCGCGCGATTCGTCGTCGAACGCGAGCGTGTCTCCCTGCAGCATCCCGACGTACGCGCGCACTGCTTCGAGCTGCCGCTGGAGGTAGCGGTGGCGCAGCCGAGTCAGCTCGGCCGCGGCCACTACGTCGAGCGTGTCGAGCTGCGCCAGCAGCGTGTCGATGTCGGGGCCGAGCCGCTCGAGCGCGGGCCGCTGCGTCTCGAGCGCCGTGCGCCATTCCTCGGGTCCGTAATACGCGTCGACGTAGTTCGGGTCGAACACGCCGACCGCGAGCACCGCGCGCACGTACCGCTCGGCGATCGGGTTCAGAACCGAATCGAGCGCGCCCGGGTCGGTGGCGAGGCGCTGCGCGGGATAACCCGTCTCGCCGCCACACCCGGCCAGGATCGTGATCAGCATGAGCACCCCGTGACGAAGCCGTGGCAGCGCGCGAACCGCGTGCTGAAATCGCATGGTGATCATCCGTGAACCCGGTTGCGCCCACTTCCGTGGCCGGAGCAACGCGCCATCCTGAACGGGATCATCCCGCACAGCCGCGGCGTGCGCCGCCCGCGGTAACCGCGCGCCGGTCAGAGGTCGACGCGTCGTCATTCCGCCGCAGGCATCCCCCACTGTGCCCATTCCTCCCGCGCAGGACCGTAGACGCCGGGCACCTGGAGCCCGGCCTGGCGCATGAGCACGGTCATCTGGCCGCGGTGATGCGCCTGGTGCCGGATCAGCACCTCGAGCGTGATCCCGTTCTGCCACATCTCGCCGTACATGTTCCGCTCCTCGGTGAGCATCTCGTCCCGCCAGGTCCGCTCCACCGCCTCGCCGAGCTGCACGGCGGCGGCCTGGTACGCCGCCGCGATCGCCTGCGCGTGTGCCGGAACGGGAGCGTGCTCGTCCGGACCGGAGGCCGGGATGCCGGCCCGGCCCATCATCTCGGGGATCGTCTGCGTGATGTGCCAGCCGAGCCGGCCGAGCGTGCGCCCGCCGGGGACGACCGCCTGCATGAGCGACGCGTCGGTGAGAGTGCGGAGCACCTTCAGCGTCTGCTCGGTCTCGTAGTGCCACTGCTTCACGAAGTCGTCCACCCTGCGGTACATGGGTCCTCCTCGAGTGAAAGCGCGCCCTCGCGCCGGCCTAGTATGGCCGCCGCAGCACGGGCCCAGCAAGGCGACGCGCCGGCCTGCTGCGCGTGCCGGGGACGCCGGTAACCCGGCAACCCTGGTTCATCAGTGAAAGTCGCGGGACCGATAATTCACCCGCTCCCGCGGCTGCCTCCCGACGCGCAACGCGCGGAAGCGGGTACCGACCACGTTCAGCACGCGGTCGTCGCGCTCGAAGCGGCCCTCGATCAGCAGGAACGGCGAGTGCTTCACCACTTCCCGGTTCTGCTGGTAGAGCGTGCGCGGCACGATGATGTTGATGTAGCCGAACTCGTCCTCGAGCAGGACGAAGACGGTGCCCTTCGCGGTCGCCGGGTGCTGGCGTGCGACCACCAGGCCGCTCACCAGGATGCGCTCGCCGCTCGCGTACAGCTCCAGGTCCCGGCTCGAGGCGACGCCCGCGTCCGCGAGCCGCGCGCGCAGGTGCTCCATGGGGTGCCCGTCGGTGCAGATGCCGGTCGCCAGGTAATCCAGGAAAATACGCTCCTCGCCCTCGAGCTCGCGCGGCTCGAACGGCAGCACCCGGGCCGCCGGCGCGAGCGGCAGCAGGTCACCGGCCACCCGCAGCGCCTCCCACGCCGCGCGCCGGCGCCCGGGCGCGAACGCCTCGAGCGCACCGGCGCGCGCCAGGTGCAGCGCATCCTGGCGGGTCAGCTGCGCGCGCCGCACCACGTCCTCGACGCTCGTGAACGCACCCTCGGCGTGAGCGCGCAGCAGCGCATCGCGCGTCGTGGCGCCGAGGCCGCGGATGTGCTTCCAGCCAATGCGCAGCTTCGGCTCCCCGGCCGGTTTCCGAAAATGCGCATCCGGCTGCGCATTGCCGGCAAAGGTGCCCGGAGCCGGGCCGACCTCCGTGTGCGCCTCGATCGTGCACTCCCACTCCCCCACCTTCAGACAGGGCGGCAGCACGGTGACGCCGTGGCGCCGGGCGTCGTGCACCAGCGTCGCGGGCGGGTAGAAGCCCATGGGCCAGGCGTTCAGCATGCCGAGGAAGAACTCGGCCGGGTAGTTCGCCTTGAGGTAGGCGGTCGCGTAGGCGATCAGCGCGAAGCTCCAGGCGTGCGACTCGGGGAAGCCGTAGTTCGCGAAGGAGTGCAGGTCGTCGACCACCTCCTGCGCGATCGCGGGAGCGACGCCGCGCGCAACGCACGCGCTCCGCAGCCGCTCGAGCGCGGCGTGCAGCTTCGGCAGCTTGCGCACGTGGCCCATGGCCCGGCGCAGCTGGTCCGCCTCCGCGGCGCTGAAGCCACCCAGCGCCATGGCGATCGCCATGGCCTGCTCCTGGAAGATCGGCACGCCGTAGGTGCGCCGCAGGATCGGCTCGAGCACGGGATCGGAGTACTGGACGACCTCGCGGCCGCGGCGGCGCTCGGTGTACGGGTGGACGAAGCGCGCCTGGATCGGACCGGGCCGGATCAGCGCGACCTGCACCACGATGTCGTAGAGCCGCTCCGGGCGCGTCTGCAGGATCGACTGGATCTGGGCGCGGCTCTCGATCTGGAACGTGCCCACCGTGTCGCCGCGCGCGATCAGGTCGTAGGTCTTCGCATCGTCCACCGGCAGCGTGTACAGCTCCAGCTTCTCGCCGGTGCGCTGCTCGATCGCATCGAACGAGAGGTGGATCGCCGAGAGGCCGCCCAGCCCCAGGAAGTCGAACTTGGGGACGCCCGCGGCATCCAGGTCGTCCTTGTCGAACTGCAGGATGGTGCGACCCATGGTGGTGTGCTCGATCGGCATCCAGGTGCCGAGCGGCTCGCAGGAGAGCACGAAGCCGCCGGGATGCGTCGAGCGCAGGCGCGGTACGTCGTCGAGCGCGCGCAGCGCGGCGAGCAGCGCCTTCGCGCGCGGCTCCTCGAGCGCGAGCCCGTACTCCTTCGCCATGCCGCCCGCCAGCTCGGCGGCGGCCTCGCCGGGCTCGGCGTGGTGCAATCGCTTCGAGAACGTGAACGCCTGCTCGGCCGGGTAGCCGAGCGCGCGCATCAGGTCCTGGACCGCCGTGGGCGCGTGGTACGCCTGCGTGACCGCAGTGATCGCGGCGTGCTCGCGGCCGTAATGCGCGTACATGTAGTCGAGCACCTCCTCGCGGCGGTGCATCTCGAAGTCCACGTCGATGTCGGGCGCCTCGGTGCGGCCGTCGGTGCGCACCTCGGACAGGAAGCGCTCGAAGAGCAAGCCGTGCTTCACCGGATCGACCGCGGTGATGCCCAGGCAGTACGCCACCGCGCTGTTCGCCGCGCTGCCGCGCCCCTGGCACAGGATGCTGCGCTCGCGCGCGAAGCGGATCGCATCCCACATCACCAGGAAGAAGCCGGCGAAGCCGAGCCGCGCGATCACGCCCAGCTCGTGCTCGAGCTGCGCCCGCTGCCGCTCGTCCAGGTCGCCCCAGCGGGTCGCGGCGCCCTGATACGCCAGCTCGCGCAGCCAGCTGTCGTCGCTGTGACCGGCCGGCACCGGAAAGTGCGGCAGCGGCGGACGCAGCCAGTGCAGATCGAACGCGGCGCAGTCGTCGGCGATCGCACGCGTCGCCTCGAGCCCCGGCTCGCGGCCCCGCCAGAGCGCCGCCATCTCGCGCGGCGACTTGAGCCGCCACTCGCCATTCGGCAGCAGCAGCCCCCACGACGCCGCCGTGCCGACATCGACATCGGCGCGGTTCGCCACCATCAGGTCGTGCACCAGCCGGCCCGGACCGTCCAGGTAGCGCGGCTCGTTCACCGCTACCCAGCGCACGCCCGCGCGCTCCGCCAGCTCGATCAGCGCGCTCGCGAGCGCACCCTCGTGACCGCCCGCGTGATGCAGCTGCACCTCGATCGCGAGCCGCTCGCCGAACAGGTCGCGCCAGCGGTCCAGCGCGAACGCCGCCTCGGCACGTCGCTCGCTCGTGAGCAGCGTCGCCAGCTCACCCGCGGCTGGACCGGTCAGGCAGTACACGCCACGAGCGTGCCCCTCCAGGTCCGCCCAGGTGAGCGCCGGCCGCCCCCGCGGCGGCAGCGGCACCGCATACTTCCGCTCCAGGTTCACCCCGCGCTCGTTCCACTGGCGACGCGGTACCTCCGCGTCCCCCGCATGCCCCCAGCGCGCCACCTGGCCCACCCGCGTGCGCGTCACCAGCGCCGCGATGTTGCGGTACCCCTCCGCATCGCGCGCGAGCAGCGCCAGCGGATGCCCGTCCACCTCCAGCTCCACCCCCCCGATCGGTTTCAGCCCCGCCTTCTCCGCCGCCAGCGTGAAGCGGATCAGACCGCCCACGTCCGCATGGTCCGTGAGACCCAGCGCGAAATGACCCTGCTCCGCTGCCCGCGCCACCAGCGCCTCCGGCGAGACCGCTCCATCTCCGAACGAAAACGCGCTGTGTGCGCGCAATTCCACGTAGCTCACGCCATGGCCTTCCAGGACACGACGGGCCGCCGACCGGGAGGAAGGTCGGCGACCCGAACGGGAGTCGGCCGGGCCGCTTGCTGGCCCGAACATTTCCCGAAAGATAGGCCGATGGGAATCCGTAAAGCAAGGGCCGAGGGGATTTGAGTCAGCCTGGCCCCGCCCGGTTGTACCGGCAGGGCCGCGAGCCCTAGTTTCCCCGCCTTCGAAGCCGCGTCGAATAAACCGCTCGGGGAATGACCATGCGTTACGCTGCCGTGCTCATCGCCTTCGTCGTGCTGGTCCCTTCGCTCTCCGCGCAGGAGGCCCGCCAGCTCACGGCCGACGACTATGCCCGCGCCGAGCGATTCCTGGGCGTGAACACGATGCCGCTGGTGCAGGGCATGGTGTCGGCGCCGGCCTGGCTCGACGGCGGCCGGGTCTCGTACCGGGTGACGACGCCGGGCGGCTTCAGCTTCATGGTGGTGGACCCGGCGCGCGGCTCGCGCGCGGAGCTCTTCGACCTGCAGCGCATGGGCGCGGCGCTGGCGGCGGCGAGCGGCGGCCAGGTGGAGCCTGCGCGGCTGCCGCCGCAGAGCTTCCGGGTCTCCAAGGACGGGCGCACACTCGAGGTACCGACGGCGGACCAGGTGTGGCGCTGCGACCTGCAGACGTACGCGTGTGCCGCCGCGGACACGGCGGCGGCGCGGAACGCGCCCCCCAACTCGATCCCCTCGCCGGACGGACGCTGGGCGGCGTTCATTCGCGATCACAACCTGTGGGCGCGCGACCTCACCACCGGTCGGGATGTGCCGCTCACCACGGACGGGATTGAGGATTTCGGCTACGCGACGGACAACGCGGGCTGGCTGCACAGCGACCGCCCGGTGCTCACCTGGTCGGCGGACTCGCGGAAGATCGCGACCTTCCAGCACGATGGCCGTGGCGTGAACGACATGTACCTGGTGAGCACGAACGTGGGCAGCCCGCGGCTGGAAGCGTGGAAGTACCCGCTCCCGGGCGACAGCGTGATCTTCCGGATCAGCCGCGTGGTGATCGACCTAGGCGCCGAGGGCGGACCGCAGGTGGTGCGGTTTCAGATGCCTCCCGACGCGCACCGCTCGACGGTCACCGACCACGTGGCCTGCAACGGCAACTCCGTATGCGACCTGCAGTGGTATCCGGACGGCTCGCACATCGCCTTCGTGTCCAGCTCGCGCGATCACAAGCAGGCGTGGTTCCGGATCGCGGACGCGGGCACGGGCGCGGTGCGCACCCTGTTCGAGGAGCGCTCCGAGACGCAGATCGGCGACGCGTCGCTCTCGGAGAACCTCTGGAAGGTGCTGCCGGCCAGCAACGAGCTGATCTGGTGGTCGCAGCGCGACAACTGGATTCATCTCTACCTGTACGACCTCGCCACCGGGCGGCTGAAGAACCGGATCACGACGGGGGACGGCAACGTGACGGACATCGTGCACGTGGACGAGCGGGCGCGCACGATCTACTTCATGGGCCAGGGCAAGGAGCCCGGCCGCGACCCGTACTTCCAGCATCTGTACCGGATCGGCTTCGACGGCCGCAACCAGCGGCTGCTGACGCCCGAGAACGCGCACCACGTGATCACGCCTTCGCCGGACGGGCGCCATTTCATCGACGGCTATTCGACGCCGGACACGCCGCCGGTGACGGTCCTGCGCGATCGCAACGGGCGGGTGCAGCAGACGCTCGAGCGGGCGGACCTTTCGGGGCTCGCGGCGACAGGCTGGAAGCCGCCCACGCCGGTCCGGATGAAGGGGCGGGATGGTCAGACCGACATTTACGGGCTGATGTTCACGCCGACGACGCTCGACTCGACGCGGCGCTACCCGATCATCAACTACATCTATCCCGGGCCGCAGGCGGGGAGCGTGGGGACGCGCAGCTTCACGCCCGCGCGCGGCGATCACCAGGCGCTGGCCGAGCTGGGGTTCATCGTGGTGGCGATCGACGGCATGGGCACGCCCGGGCGCTCGAAGGCGTTCCACGACACCTGGTACGGGCGCATGAGCGACAACACGGTGCCCGACCAGGTGACGGGTATGCGGCAGCTGGCGGAGCGGTACCCGTTCATCGACCTCGAGCGGGTCGGGATCTGGGGCCACTCGGGGGGCGGCCTGGCGACGGCGGCGGCGATGCTGCACGAGCCGGACTTCTTCGACGTGGGCATCTCCGAGTCCGGCAACCACGACCAGCGCAACTACGAGGACGACTGGGGCGAGCGCTATCAGGGACTGCTGGTGCGGCAGGGCGAGAGCGACAACTATCACGAGATCGCCAACTGGCCGTATGCCGGGAGTCTGAAGGGCAAGCTCTTCCTGGCGCACGGCGCGTTGGACGACAACGTGCCGCCCTACAACACGTACCTGCTGGCCGACGCGCTGATGAAGGCGAACAAGGATTTCGACCTGCTGATCCTGCCGCAGGCCCGCCACGGCTTCGGCGCGGACGGCAGCTACATGATGCGGCGCCGCTGGGACTACTTCGTGAGGCATCTGCTGGATGCGGAGCCGCCGAAGGAGTATCGGATCGGCCGGCCGCGTCCCACGTCCTGACGCGTGCCCCGGGCTGGCCCGGAGCGGCCGTCTTGCCAGTGTCGGGCCCCGGGGCGCATCGTGGCGCCGCGGCGTCTTTCCCCACCATAACCCGGAGCTTGCCCGTGCTCGCGACCCAGATCCGACAGAAGGACGGCGTCTTCTACTTCCTCGCATTCCCGGCCGAGGACGTGCTGGAGCGGGTGCGCTTCATCAGTCGCTTCTACGGGGACGGGATGCAGATCGCGCCCGAGGCGGCGCCGGCGGGCGACGACGTCGCCCGGTTCATCGCGCGGATCGAGCGCAGCGACCGGGCGTTTCAGCGGACGCTCTCGAAGGCGAAGGTCCGGGCGATCAAGAACTTCTACGAGAACGCGGGCAGCCAGCCGCCGATCCCGGGCACGGTGTTGCTGTTCACGCCGGAGCGGCTGCGATTCCGCGCCCTGGGCCAGGTGGAGAGCGTGGGCGACCTCGCGCTGCCCGACGAGAAGTTTCTGATCATCGATGGCCAGCACCGGCTGGCGGCGCTGCACTTCTACCTGCAGGAGCGGCCCGAGGAAGCGCGCACGATCAGCGTGCCGTGCGTGGTGTTCGACGGCCAGAGCGACGACTTCGCGGCCGAGATGTTCGTGATCATCAACTCGACGCCGACGCGCATCAACCGCAGCCACCTGGTCGACCTGTACGAGCGCGTGCACTGGGCGGCGAACGACCGCAAGCTGGCGGCGCGGGTCGCGGACATGCTGTACTCGGAGAGCGACAGCCCGCTGCGCTACCGGATCAACCGCCTGGGCGGCCGCTCGCGGCAGGAGAAGTGGATCCTGCAGTCCGAGCTGTTCAACGAGCTGCACCGCTGGGTGCGCGCGGACTACCCGAAGCCGGATAGCATGCCGATCCCCTCGCAGCTCGCACCCGAGTACTACGCGCTGTCGCGTGATTTCCTGAAGGCGGCGCAGCGGGTGTGGGGTGATGCCTGGGGGAATCCACGCTACATGGTGACCCGGCCGGTGACGATCAAGGCGATGCTGCGCGTGGCGGCCGAGCTCGCGCGCGCGGACGCCGAGCCGGAGTGGAACCGGGTGGCGCGCTGGGAGGAGCGGCTGCAGCCCTGGGCGGAGCGGGTACGTGACTTCCGGGCCGAGGGGTTTTACGAGCGGTTCGCCGCGAAGGGGCAGGTTGAACGCGTCGGCCGGATCGAGCGGGAGCTGTCGCGCCTGATCGGGCTGGAGTAGCGGCCGCCGTGCCGTCCGCCGGGCACGGCACGCGCGCCGTCGCGACCCCGCTCCTGCTCGCCCTGCTGCTCGCGGCCGCGTGTGCGCCGCGCCCGGGCGACCGCGCCGCGAGCGCTCCGGCCGGGGCGGTCGCGCGCTACGATCCGCCGCGCGCACTCGGCACGCTGTTCCACGACGTCCAGCTGGCCGGCCTGTTCCCGGACTCGAAGACGTTCGTCGATGCGCGACCGCGCGAGGCCCCGGCCCTGATCGCGGCACGTTACCGCGCGTCGAGCGCGGCGCCGGACTTCGCCCTCTCCTCGTTCGTCGCACAGCACTTCGAGCTGCCACCTGCGGTCGGCGCCGACTTCCAGGCGGACCGGTCCGGCACCATGGAGGCGCACATCCGTACGCTCTGGCCGATGCTCACGCGAGCGGCGGACAGCACGGATGCGCGATCCTCGCTGATTCCGCTGCCGCACCCGTACGTGGTCCCCGGGGGGCGGTTCCGGGAGGTCTACTACTGGGACTCGTACTTCACCATGCTCGGCCTGGTCGAGAGCGGGCGCCTCGACCTGGTGCAGGGCATGCTCGACAACTTCGCGCATCTCGTGGCCACGATCGGTCACGTGCCGAATGGCAACCGCAGCTACTACCTGAGCCGCAGCCAGCCACCCTACTTCGCGGCCATGGTGGCGCTCTATGCGGCCGCGGCCGACACGCTGCGGGCGCTGCGCTATCTCGAGGCGCTCGAGGCGGAGCACGGCTTCTGGATGGAGGGCGCGGCACGCCTGGCGCCGGGCACCGCGCACCGGCGCGTCGTGCGCCTGCCGGGCGGGAGCGTGCTGAACCGCTACTGGGATGATCGGCCGGAGCCGCGCCCGGAATCGTATCGCGAGGACTGGCTGCTGGCCGAGACGCTGCCCGCGGAGCGGCGCCAGGATTTCTATCGGAACGTGCGCGCGGCGGCCGAGAGCGGCTGGGACTTCTCGAGCCGCTGGCTCCGCGATTCCGCGGACCTGCGCACGCTGGAGACCATCGAGCTCGTTCCGGTCGACCTGAACAGCCTGCTGCACGAGTCGGAGCGCGTCATTGCCGCGCTGCGCGCGTTCCGCGGTCAGCCGGGCGACACCGCCACCGCGGCGCGCTTCGCGGCGGCGGCCGCCGAGCGGCGGCGCGCCCTGCTGGCCGCCGCGTACGATGAGCGCGACGGTTTCTTCTACGATGTCCGCTGGCGCAGCGGCGCGCGAGTCACGGACCGGCCCACCATGGCGGCGGCGGCACCCCTCTACTTCGGGCTCGCGACCCCGGCGCAGGCGGCCGCCGTGGCCGCACGTCTCGAGCGCGAGTTCCTGGCCGGCGGCGGCTTCCTGACGACGCTGATCCGGTCCGGACAGCAGTGGGATGCGCCGAACGGCTGGCCGCCCCTGCAGTGGCTCGGTGCTGAAGGCGTGCGCCGTTACGGACGCGCCGACCTGGCCGACACCGCGCGCGATCGCTGGCTGGCGCTGAACCGCCGCACGTGGCAGGCGACCGGCCGGATGGTGGAGAAGTACGACGTGCTGGATCCGGCGCGGCGCGCGGGCGGCGGCGAGTATCCCGCGCAGGATGGCTTCGGGTGGACGAACGGCGTCGCGCTCGCGTTCAGCGCCCGGAGCGGTCCGCGCTGACGCCGCCGCTCAGCGCAGCGGCACGGCCGCGAAACGCGCCACCGGCGCGGTCCCGGCGTACAGGATCAGACGGTCGCGCTGCACCGTGAAAGCATCAACGCGCTCGAGCGCCTGCAGAAAGGTCTGCTCGAGGGCCGCGGCCGTGCGATCGGTGCACGCGACCCGCGTCGTTGCGGGCGTAACGATGCGGATCCGATCGCCCGCCAGCGTGTAGCCGCCGGTCATGCGGTTGCAGCCGGTGCCGCCCGCGAAGCGTTCGTCCCGCGCGAGCAGCCGGAGGTGCGGCTCGTGGAGCGCGACCACGGCCGCTCCCTCGAGCTCGACGAGCTTCCAGTAACGGCCGGCCAGGTCGCCCGTCTCGAGCAGCCGCCCGCAGCCGCGCAGCTCACCGGTGCGCGTGCGCACGCTCGCCTGGTGCGTGAAGGCTTCCCCGCTCATGACATCCTGACACCCCGCCGGCCGCACCGTTACGACGAACATGCTGTCTCCGTCGGCGACGACGTAGCGAGCGACACCGGGCTCGTCGAACACGGCTTCCGGCAGCGGCGCGAAGAGGCGCGACGCGCCGTAATCGCCGGCGAAGCGAAGCGCGTGGCCCGCATCCAGCTCGAGCACCCACCCCGGCTCCTGCCCGATGGCGCGGAACTCGATGCCGCGCAGGCGCGCCTCGTCCCACGGATCGCTCGCGGCGGACGCACGGCAGTCACGGTGCGTGCTCACGCCGTCCGCCAGGTCGGCGACCGCGCCACGACTCCAGAAGACGACGTCCGTGGCCTGGTACTTCGCGCCCGAGGCCGTGACCACCTGCGGGAGCAGCACATCGCGCCCCGGAAGGGTCAGGGCCGCGGAATCGCCGCGCACGCGCACGCTGAAGCGGTATCCGTCCGAACAGGCATAGACGAGCGTACCCTCGGCCGCGACCGGAACCGCGGCCGGCGCCTGACTCCGCATGCACCCCGGGGCCGGCCCCGCAAGCACCAGCGCGGCCGCCACGATCGGGCCGTGCCGTCGCATCACGACGCGGGCCTTTCCCTCAGCTCGCCATCAACCGCTCGCCCGATCCGGGCCACGATGTCCGGCAGCGCGGCCACGTCCCCGACCCGCGTGTTGAAGTTCACGATGCAGGCGCGCAGCGCGTAGATGCCGCCGATCACGGCGTTCGACACGAACGCCTCCCCGGAATTCTGGATGCGGTCGAGCAGCTCGCGGTTGAGCGCGTCCAGGTGCTTCTCGACCGGTGCCGTGCCGAGGCCGGCGCGCAGGTCCGCGGGCACGTAGCGGAAGGTGGTGATGCTCAGGTTCTGCGTCAGCGGCTGCAGCTCCGGGTGCGCGGCGACCTCGCGGTGGAGCTGCTCGCTCAGCGCGATGTCGTCGCTGATCAGCCGCATGTAGCCGGCCCGCCCCGCCTGGCGCAGTCCGAGCCATACCTTGAGGGCGCGGAAGCCCCGCGAGTTCTGCGGTCCGAAGTCCACGAAGTTGAGCGCTTCGGTACCGAAATGGAAATACGGCGGGTGGTACGCGAACGCGTCCCGCAGCCGCCCCGGTTCGCGCACCAGCGCGCAGCCGGCCTCGAGCGGCGCGTACAGCCACTTGTGCGGGTCGATCGCGACCGAGTCGGCGAGGGCGAGCGCGCGCAGGTCCGCGGGCGTGCCCGGGACGCGGGCCGCGAAGCCGCCATACGCGCCGTCCACGTGGAACCACACGCCGTACTCGCGGCACACCGCGGCGATCTCGGGCAGCGGATCGACCGCCCCCGTGCTGACCGTGCCGGCGGTCGCGACCACCATCATCGGCCGCTCGCGCGCGGCCGTGTCCTTGACGATCGCCTGGTGGAGCGCGGCCACGTCCATGCGCTGGGTCGCGTCGGTCGGGATCCAGCGGATCGAGTCGGTGCCGAGTCCGGCCAGGTCGGCGGCCTTCTGCACCCAGGTGTGCGTCTCGGCGGACGCGTAGACGCGCAACCTCGGCACGCCCGAGGCGCCGACGCCGGCCGTGCGCACGTCCCAGGTCGCGGCGGCGCGCCGCGCCGCCCAGAACCCCACCATGTTGGCCATGTTGCCGCCGCTCACGAGCACGCCGCCGCACTGCGTGTCGTAGCCGATCAGCTCCGCCATCCAGCGCACCGCCTGCGCTTCCATCTCGGTCGCGGCGGGTCCCAGGATCCAGCTGCCGACGTTCGCGTTGACCGCGGCCGCGAGCAGGTCCCCGAGCATGCCGATCGGGGCCGGCGACGAGGTGATGTAGCCGAAGAAGCGCGGATGGCCGTTGAAGAGCGAATGGGCGAGCAGCACCTCGGCGGCATGGTCCAGGGCGTCGCCGGCTGGGCTGCCGTGCTCCGGCAGCTGCTGCTCGGCTCCGAGCGCGGCGCGCACCACGGGGGGCGCGGCGCCCGAGGTCACGGGACCTTCCGGTCGCGCCGCCAGTGCGAGCGCGATGCGGTCGACCAGCGCATGGCCGAGCCGCCGGAACTCCTCGGTATCGATCTCGAGCGGGACGGCGCGCTGGCCGGGGTCACGCGCGGACAGCACCGCGGGGTCGGAACGCATGACAGGCTCCGGTTCGGGGGTGCCGCGAAAGTAGCCCCCGCGGCCGCGCCCCGACAAGCCGCATCCTGCCGCATGCAGTTGCTGCGCACGGTGCCGCGTTCGGCGGGACGGATCCTGCCCGGTGGCCCTCTCATGACGGCCGGGCACACTGCCTATTCATTCGGCACGAGCGCGATCACGCGCACGGGGCCACCCGAGCCGCCCTCGATCTTCATGGGAAGCGCGATCACTACCGCTCCCCTGGGGGGGAGCGCCTCCAGGTTGGTCAGATTCTCCAGACCCGGGACATTCCGAGCTGCTGCCAGGCGATGCACCATGAAATCTCGCGACTGCCCGAAATCGATGGAGGCGGCATCAACACCGAGGGCACGCACAGCGCGCTCTTCTACGAGCAGCCTGGCGGCCGCCTCACCGAAGCTGGGGAAGTGCAGGCGCGATGCATCGCCCGGCGTGTCATCTCCGAGGTAGCGCCTGCGATCTGGCCAGTGGTGGCTCCAGCCGGTGCGGAGCAGTACGATAGCCTCGGGCTCGATGCGGCCATGCGCGCTCTCGAAGGCAAGCACATCGTCGCGGGTGAGTCGGTAATCCGGATCGCGAGCCGCGGCCGCGGACACATCGATCACGACCGCAGGGCCGACCAGGCGCTCGAGCGGGATCTGCTCGGTAGTGTGCCCGCCTTCAGCGAAGTGGATCGGCGCATCGAGGTGGGTGCCGCCGTGCTCGGGCGCGCAGAAAGCGTTGGAGGCATAGAAGTACCCGCCGCCCGTCTGGCCGTGCGCGAGCTGCTCCAGCTCGAAGGTGGCAGGAGATGTCGGCCAGTAGATCGTTTCCGCATTGAAGGGATGAGTCAGATCGAACAGGCGCGAGCCCCCGAGGTCGATCAGCTGCGCATCGGCGGCGGTGGGCCAGACGAGACCGGCGACGACAAGGACGAGAGTTGCTCGCACGGGAACCTCCAGTTGGGCAGGCGATCGGTGAGGGCGTACCGACACGGCAGAACTCGGCCGTGGCGATGTCCAGCAATACCGCCCCGCGCCAGGTCCTCGGTTCGGAGCGGGTCCAGGGCGCATGGCAGGTTCCAGGGTGGCTGGGGGATGCCGCGAACGTAGCCCTCGCGGCGGTACCGCGACAGCCCGATGGCTTGATTCCGGGCGCAGCGCGCCCGGAGCCGCGGTCCTGGTCCTGGCGTCGCGCGCGATTCGCGCGCGCTCCTCGCGCGCGCCCTCGCGCCCGGGCCGCGACGCCCCGATCTTGGCGCATGCAACTCGTCTGGCACCGGCGTGACCTGCGCACCCACGACCATCCCGCGCTCGCGGCGGCCGTCGCGGAGGGACCGACCCTCGGCGTGGTGATCCTCGATCCGCGCAGCCTGGCTGCGACCGCGGCGCGCCGCCGCGCCCTCTTGCTCGACAACGTGCGCGCCCTCGACGCGTCCTACGCGCAGCTGGGCGGCTCGCTGCTGGTCCGCGAGGGCACGCCGTGGAGCGTTCTCCCGGAGCTGCGCGGCCGCCTCGGGGCACACGCGATCCATGCGATCCGGAGCGGGACGCCTTCCGGCAAGGAGCGCGACGAACGCACCGACCACGCGCTCGGTGGCGTCACCTGGCACGACGGTCGCCACGTGCGCCCGCCCGGTTCGCTGCTGACCCGCACCGGCACACCGTTCACCGTGTTCGGCGCCTACTTCCGTGCCTGGCGCACCGCGCGTGCGCCGGAGCCACTCGATCCCCCGGCGCAACTGGACGGAACCCGATTACCCGCGGACGCGCACGGCGACATCCCTCACATGGAGAGCGACGTGCCGCTGCCTGCCGCCGGCGAGGCCGCCGCGCTCGGGGCGCTCCGGGAGTTCGTCGAGAAGCGTGCGCCCGCCTATGCGGAGACCCGCGACCGGCTGGACGGAGCGGGCGGCTCGCGCCTCTCCGTTCACCTCACCCTCGGCACGCTCTCGGCGCGCACCGCCGCGGCGGCGCTCTGGGAGCGGGGCGGCGCGGGGCCGCAGAAATGGCTGGCCGAGCTCGCCTGGCGCGACTTCCTCGCCGACGTGCTGCACCACCGGCCGGAGCTCGTCGAGCATGCCTTTCACCCGCGCTGGGACGCGTTCCCCTGGAGCGACGACGAAGCGGCGTTCGCCGCGTGGCGCGACGGCCGCACCGGCATCCCCGCGGTGGATGCCGCCATGCGCGAGCTGCGCGCCACCGGCTGGATCAGCAACCGCGCGCGCATGGTCGCGGCGCAGTTCCTGACCAAGCACCTGCGCATCGACTGGCGGCGCGGCGAGCGCGTGTTCCGCGAGTGGCTGCTCGACGCCGACCGCGCGAGCAACGTGGGCAACTGGCAGTGGGCCGCCGGGCTCGGTATCGACAACGCCCCGTATTTCCGCGTGTTCAACCCGGTGCTCCAGGCCCGGCAGCACGATCCGGACGGAACGTGGCTCCGGCGCTGGGTGCCGGAGTACAGCGGCGATCCACGACCGCGCCCCGATGCGATCGTGGACCTGGCCGAGGCGCGGCGCGCCTACCTGGCCGCCGCGGAGGAGATCGCGTGAGGGGTGCCGGAGTGCGTCGCCTCGCGCTCGCGCGGCTCCGACGGATTCGGGAAGCGGGCGATCCCAGTGCGTTGCGCGACCTGCACGCGCGCTACAAGTACCTGCTCATGGCGCACGACCCGGTGAGCGCGCGTGCGCTCGGCCGGCTGGCGGCCGAGGCACGCTCCGCCTCGTTCGCGGACGCGTGTGACGCATACGCGCGCGGCGTCGATGGCGCGCTCGCGACTCCGGCCGCACCGGGCGGGCATGTGAACGCGCTGCTGCACATGTTCGGCTATCTTCCAGGCGAGTTGCCGGCCGCGGAACGGAACCGCTTCCTCGTGGCGCTCGAAGCCTACCGGCTCGGCACGGGCACTCTGGCGGAGCCGGTGACGCTGCTCCGTCGGTGGATCCTGCAGTACGACGTCGCCTACCTGAAGCCGCAGGTGTACTTCGAGCCGTACTTCAGGCGCCGCTGAGCGCCGGTGCGGCGCCTGCGGCCGAGCGGTGCACCGGCCGCGTCCGGCAGCAGCCGCTCGAGCACGCGCGCCGAGGAGAGCACGCCCGGCACGCCGCCGCCGGGGTGGGTTCCCGCCCCGACGAAGTAGCGGCCGCGCACATCCTCCGACTCGTTGTGGCAGCGGAACCACGCCGACTGCGTGAGGATCGGCTCGGGCCCGAACGCGGCCCCGTCCGCGGAGCGCAGCTCGTGCTCGAACTCGTGGGGCGTGAGCGTGCGCCGGGTCACGATGCGGGCCCGGATGTCGGGCAGCAGACGTCGCTCGAGGCGCATCTTCACCGACACCTGGGCGGGCACGCCGGTGCCGGATCCCGCCGAGGTCGCGGAGTGGCGCTGGGTGAGGGCACCCGAGCTGGCTGGCGAGCTGCACCGCCGGCCGGGCGCGTTCACGTACTGGCTTCGCGTCGCGTTTGGTGAGCTGCAGGCGCGGTCGCTAGCTTGACCTCCGGCGCCGGCCCGCACCGGCCTGAATGCCGGAGTGCGGGCCGGCACCCACCCCGGAGGAAACGTCATGGTCCTGCGCAGCATCGATCCCTGCAGCGGCCGCGAGCTGGCCCGCTTCGATACGCTCTCCGAAGCCGACGTCGACGCCGCCATCGGCGCGGCCGCGAGCGCGTTCCAGCGCCACCGCACCACCACGTTCGCGGAACGCGCGGCGCGCATGCACCGCGCGGGTGATATCCTCACCGCGGAGAAGCGGCGCTGGGGCGAGCTCATGACGCGAGAGATGGGCAAGCCCATCGGCGCCGCGATCGCCGAGGCCGAGAAGTGCGCCTGGGTCTGCCACCACTACGCCGAGCACGCCGAGGCCATGCTCGCCGACGAGCCGCGTACCACCGATGCCTCGCGCGCGTTCGTGCGCTATCAGCCGCTCGGGCCGGTGCTCGCGGTCATGCCCTGGAACTTTCCGTTCTGGCAGGTTTTTCGCTTCGCCGCACCGGCGCTCATGGCCGGCAACATCGGACTCCTGAAGCATGCCTCGAACGTGCCGCAGTGCGCCCTCGCCATCGAGGAGATCCTGCGCCGCGCCGGCTTCGACGGCGACGAGTTCCGGACGCTGCTCGTCGGCTCCGACACCGTCGAGCACATCATCGCCGACCCGCGCGTCCGCGCGGTCACGCTGACCGGCAGCGAGGGCGCCGGCGAGGCGGTCGGCGAAGCCGCCGGCAAGCACCTGAAGAAGAGCGTGCTCGAGCTCGGCGGCAGCGATCCCTTCATCGTCATGCCCTCCGCCGACATCGCCCGTGCGGCCGAAATCGCGGTCAGGGCGCGTGTCATCAACAACGGCCAGTCGTGCATCGCCGCCAAGCGCTTCATCGTGCACGAGCGCGTCTTCGACGAGTTCACGGATCGCTTCGTCGCCGGCATGGAGGCGCTCGTCGTGGGCGATCCCATGGAGGAGCGCACCGACATCGGCCCGCTCGCCACCGAGGCCATCTGCCTCGAGCTGAGCCGGCAGGTCGAGCGCACCTTGCAGCAGGGCGCCCGCCTGCTCACCGGCGGGAACGCGGTCGATTGCGCCGGCTGGTTCTACGCCCCCACCGTGATCACGGACGTTCCGGAGGACTCGCCGGCATACGGCGAGGAGCTATTCGGACCGGTCGCCTCGCTGTTCCACGTCTCCGGCATCGACGAGGCGATCGCGCTCGCGAACGCGACCCGCTTCGGGCTGGGCAGCGCCGCCTGGACCCGGGATCCGGCCGAGCAGGAGCGTTTCATCGAAGGGCTGGAAGCGGGACTCGTGTTCATCAACGCCATGGTCGCCTCCGACCCGCGGCTGCCGTTCGGCGGGGTGAAGGCGTCCGGTTACGGTCGCGAGCTCGACACCGTGGGAATCCGCGAGTTCGTCAACATCAAGGCAGTCTCGATGACCGGTGACGCGGAGGATGCTGCCGGGCAGAAGGAGACCGAGTAGCGGCCGCCGGGGGGGACGCTGCCGGGATCGAAGAGACCAAAACAGCGGCAGCCGGGGGGGACGCTGCCGGGATGGAAGAGACCAGGTAGCGGCAGCCCGCAGGCAGCCGTTGCGGAACGACGCGGCGGCGGTGGTGGTGGATCACCTCAGCGGCGCAGGTACTCGCGCAGCTCGGCCAGGTCGGACATGATCCGGATCCCGGCGACTCCCGGTCCACCGCTCAGGCGCGTCGTCCCGGCGCCGCCCACCAGGATCGCGACGTCCGCCGGAACCGCCTCGCGCAACGCCCGCAGCTCCCGGGTGAGCGCTTCAGTCTCGGCCTCGTACACACTGCTCAGCGCCACCGCGCGCGCGCCCGTCTCGAGCGCGGCCCGCACCAGCTCAGCGGCCGGCGTGTCGGGGCCCAGGTAGACGACCCGCCAGCCCTCGGCGGCCGCCGCTCCCGCGACCAGCAGTGCCCCGATCTCGTGCGGCTCCCCTGCCGGCGTCGCGACCACGATCGCGGGAGCCTCACCCGGCGCCCCCAGTGCCGCCCGCAGCTGCGCCAGCAGCGGCCGCGCCACGCCGCTCGCCAGGTGCTCGTGGGCGATGCTCAGCTCGCCCGCGTGCCACCCATCCCCGATCGCCCGGAACAGCGGTGCGATCACGTCCTCCAGGAAATGAACCGCCCCCAGCGTCGACGCCGCCCGCCGCAGCTCTTCGTCCAGCCCTGCCGCATCGAACGCCCGCGTACGCTGCAGGGCCCGCGCGACGTACGCCTGCTCGCCGCCCGCCGTCGGCGGCCGCACCGCCGTCCAGCGCGCCGCCTCGTCCGAGCGCACCAGCTCCTGCAGCTTGCCCAGCGGCAGGTCCACCAGCTGGCCCACGCTCCGCCCCGACAGCGTCGCCTGCGACAGCAGGCGCAGCCGCTCGATGTCCGCGTCGCTGTAAAGACGCCGCCCGCCCTCGTCGCGGGCCGGTTCCACCACCCCGTACCGGCGCTCCCACTGGCGCAGCAGGTCCGCCGTCAGCCCGGTCCGCTCCGCCACCACGCTGATCGGGTGCTTCGGCCGCACTGCATCGCGCTTGCTCATGGCCCAACGGTAGGCCCGCGCCCGCCCCCCGTCAAGGACATGTTCAGGTCACAGGCTTGACAGCCGGTTCCCGGGCCGGTACCTTGTCCTGTACGTGTTCAGAACAACTGAGAGGCGGGAGACCATGAGGAGAATCATGACCATCGCAGGAGCCGCGATCGGGCTGGCCATCGGCAGCACCGGGGCCGGCGCACAGGAGACCAGGCCGGCCGGCGACATCGTCGCGGTGGCGGTAAACGCGGGAACGTTCCAGACGCTGGTGGCCGCGGTGCAGGCCGCCGGCCTGGTGGAGACGCTGCAGGGGGAGGGCCCGTTCACGGTGTTCGCGCCGACGGACGAGGCGTTCGCGAAGCTGCCGGCGGGGACGGTGGAGAAGCTGCTGGCGGACCCGGCGGCGCTGCGGCAGGTGCTGACGTACCACGTGCTGCCTGGCCTGGTGATGGCGGCGGACGTGTTGCGGGCGGGCAGCGCGAACCCGACCACGGTGCAGGGCCAGGCGCTCACGATCCGGGTCGAGGGCGGCAAGGTTCGGGTAGACGGCGCGACGGTGGTCGCGGCGGACGTGGCCGCCACGAACGGCGTGATCCACGTGATCGACACGGTGGTGCTGCCGGACGCGGAGAAATAGCGCTTCGGCTGGAAGGGCCGCGCGGCAATTCGGTCGCGCGGCCTGGTCGGATGTGGCGACCGTGATACGGCCACGAGCCGCGCGCCATCAAGACTCGAGGAGGAGACCGATGAAGCTGATGAAGTGGAGCCTGCTGTCGCTGGTGGTGCTCGTGCCGAGCGCCTGCAGCGAGGGTGCAAACGAATCCGTGGTAGGTGTGGCCGGCGAGGCGCCGGCCGCGGCGAAGGTCGTGCCGGTGGCGAAGTCGCCGACGCTGGTGGACGTGGCGATCACCGTCAACGAGGAGACGGGCGAGTTTTCGACGCTGATCGCAGCGCTGCTGGCGGCCGACCTGGTGGACGCGATCGCCGCGCCCGGCCAGCGCACCGTGTTCGCGCCTACAGATGCCGCGTTCGCCGCGCTGGGACTGGACGCGACGAGCATCGAGACGGTGCCGACCGACGTGCTGACGAACATCCTGCTGTATCACGTGGTACCGGGTCGGCGTACGGCCGCGGACGTGCTCGCGTCGGAGCGCCTGCGCATGCTGAACCGGGAGACCACGAGGATCTCGGTGCGCAACGACGTCGCCTACATCAACGCGTCGGCCATCCTGCAGACCGATGTGATGGCGAGCAACGGGATCATCCACGTGATCGACGCCGTGCTGCTGCCGTGAACGATCGGGCACCGGACTCCGCTTCCGCGGCTCGGCAGCGGGAGCGGACCCGGGTCGGAGACCCGCTCGATCCCCTGCCCCGACCCGGGCTGCCGGCGTGCGCGCTCCCCGCCGCCATCCCGGCGGGTAGCGGCGTCGGTCATGGCAGCGAGACCAGCGGCCGCCACTGCAGGACCACCAGACTCCATACCAGGTGCGCCACCAGCGGCGGGATCAGGCTGCCCGTCGCGAGCCGGAGCAGACTCCAGATCAGCCCGCAGCCGAATGCGACCAGCATGAGGATCGCGGAGCCGAGCGGCGCCTGCGCCAGCGAGTAGGCCGCGGCCGACAGCAGTACCCCGGCGACGGTGCCGGCCCGGCGCATGAGCGCGGTCTGCACCACGCCACGCCAGACCAGTTCCTCACCGAGCACGACCGGCGCCAGCGCGAGGATCGCCAGGATGGGGGAGAGCCCGCGGAACGCGTCGTAGAGGCCGGCGGCGTCGGCGGCGATGACGGGCGCGATGCGGCTGAGCGGGAGATAGATGAGGATGGTGGCGGCGGCCATCAGGAAGCCGGTCACGAAGCCGACCACGAAGTGCTCCGGACGCAGCTTCAGCAGGATGCGCGCGGCCTCCCGGTCGAAGGCCAGCACGATGATCGCGAGCAGGAGCGCAGCACCGCCGATGGCCGGCCAGACGCCGAGCCACTCCGCCGCGATCGTGGCGGCTATCCAGGCGAGCGCACCCGCGAGCGCCAGCAGGGGCCGCGGCGGCGGCGGCTCCGGGCGGATTCTCGCTCGAAGGTAGGGTTTCGTCATGTTCGCTCCGGACGTCGCCTGCGCTCGATGAATCCCCACGCGCCGCGCACCGGCGCGGCCTGCCGCTCGGCGTCAAGGGCGCGGCTCGCCGCGGTCGCGAAGGACTGCCGTCGTGGGTGATCGATGAGCTGCCAGAAGCGATCGTCGCGAGCGAGCAGATCCTCCGCAAGCCCCACCACGATCTCGCGCGCGATCGTCCAGTCGGCGCGCGTGACGAAGCGCACCCAGAGCGAGGAGAGGCGGGGCGTGAGCAGCGGCACGTCGAGCGTGTGCGGCGGCGCGAGTCCCAGCACGCGTGCGGTCTCGTTCAGGATCTGCTTCCCCGAGAGCACCTCGGGACCCGGCACGTCGAACCACTCGCTCGCCGCGAGCGGCATCTCCAGCGCGCGTGCCAGCGCGACCACGACATCGTCGATGGCCACGGGCTCGGTTCGCGATTTCAGCCAGCGCGGCAGCACCATGACCGGCAGCCGCGCGGCCAGGTCGCGGACGATCAGCCAGCTCAGGCTGCCCGCGCCGACGATCATGCTGGCGCGCAGCTCGACCGTGCGGACGGCGGCGCGCAGTGCGGCGCCGACCTCGAGGCGGCTGCGCAGGTGCTCGGACCCGGCGCCCTGCGGGGCGACGCCGCCCAGGTAGACCACGCGTTCCACGCCGGCCGCCGCCGCGGCCTGCGCGAAAATTCCCGCGGCGTGCACCTCCCGGCGGTGGTAGTCCGCGCCTGCGCCGATGCCGTGCACGAGGTAGAGCGCGGCGTCACAGCCGTCGAGCGCGCGGGCGGACGCCCCGGCATCGCCGACGTCGCCCTGCACCCATTCCAGCCCGGGCATCTGCGCGCGGCCACCCGCGTTGCGAGTCAGCCCGCGAATGTGCCAGCCACGCGCTTGCAGCGCCGGCAGCACCGCGCCGCCCACGAAGCCGGTGGCGCCGGCGAGGAGCAGCGTACGCCGCGCCGGAGAAGCCTCGCGCGTGCTCGTGGCCGCGCCCGAAACCGTCACGTTGAGGAATCCCGCGCCGTTGGAAGCTCATCCCCTGGCGGCCCCGGCGGTGCGATCAGCACATCGTGCGTCGCGCCATCATCGCGCAGCGGGATCTCCGGGCCGTCCACCCGTTCGCCATCGAGCGTGACCTGCGCCCCGTCGCGGCACAGCAATCCGGGCGCCCGGACCGAAATCCGGTAGAGGCTGCGCCCGTAACGGTAGTCGATCGCCAGCTCCGCCCACGAGGCCGGCACGCGCGGCTGCACGCGCAGCCGCTCGCCGCGTTTCTCGAAGCCGAGGATCGCCTCCAGGGCGACGCGGTACATCCAGCTCGCCGACCCCGTGTACCACGTCCACCCGCCGCGCCCCAGCTGCCCGTCGGCGGTGTAGACGTCCGCGGCCACGACATAGGGCTCCACCCGGTACCGGGCCGCGCCCTCCGGCGTCGCCGTGTGTGTGAGCGGATTGATCATCTGAAACAGCTCGAAGGCGCGCTCGCCGTTCCCGAGCAGCGTGTGCGCGAGCACGGCCCAGAGGGCCGCGTGCGTGTACTGCGCGCCGTTCTCCCGTACACCCGGGAGGTAGCCCTTGATGTAGCCCGGGTCCTGTACGGTCTCGTCGAACGGCGGCGTGAGCAGCATGATGACACCGGCATCCTCGCGCACCAGGTGCTCGTCCAGCGCGCGCATGGCGCGGGCCTGCCGGTCGGGGTCGCCCGCTCCCGAGATCACGCTCCAGCTCTGCGCGATCGAGTCGATCCGGCATTCCTCGTTCGCGGCCGAGCCGAGCGGAGTGCCATCATCGAAGTAGGCGCGCCGGTACCATTCGCCGTCCCAGCCATGCCGCTCGATCGCGGCGACGTAGGCGTCGGCCTGGGCGCGGAGCGCGTCCGCCGTGGCGCCCTCCCCGCGCGCCTCGACGTAGCTCACGAACGAGCGCAGGGTCGCGACCAGGAACCAGCCCAGCCAGACGCTCTCGCCCCGGCCTTCCGCGCCCACGCGGTTCATGCCGTCGTTCCAGTCGCCGGTGCCGATCAGCGGCAACCCGTGCGCACCCGTGGTGCAGGCGCGACGCAACGCGCGCAGACAGTGCTCGTAGACGCTCCCCTCTTCTTCCGTGACCCGGGGCAGGTCGTAGACCTCGTGCTCCTCCGGCTCGAGCGCGCGCATCTCGAGGAACGGCGCGTGCTCGTCGAGCAGCGTCTCATCGCCGGTGACACGGACGTAGTGATCGACGACGTACGGCAGCCACACCAGGTCGTCGGAGAAGCGGGTACGCACGCCCCGGCCGCTCTGCGGGTGCCACCAGTGCTGCACGTCGCCTTCGCGGAACTGGCGCGCCGCCGCGCGCAGGATGTGCTCACGGGCGAGGTCCGGCTCCGCATACACGAACGCCATGACGTCCTGCAGCTGGTCGCGGAAGCCGTACGCGCCGCTGCTCTGGTAGACGGCGGAGCGCGCCCACATGCGGCAGGCGAGCCCCTGGTAGAGCGTCCAGCGGTTCAGCATCGCGTCGAAGGCGGGCTCGGGCGTGCGCACCGAGACCACCGAGAGCCGTGCCTCCCAGGCGGCGGTGCTGCGCGCGAGCTCGGCGGCGGCCTCGGGCGCACTGCGGAAGCGTGTCGCCAGTCCACGCGCCGCCTCGGCCCCTTCGGTGGCTCCCAGCAGCACCACCACCTGCCGCGTCTCGCCGGGCTGCAGCTCGAGCGTGCAGCGCAGCGCGCCGCAGGGGTCGAGCCCGGCGCCGGTGCTGCCGGCGAGCTGCGCGCTGCGAAGCCCGGCCGGATCGTCCACGTCGCCGTTCCGGCCCACGAACTCGGCGCGATCCCCGGTGTGGCCGATGACCGGCTCGCTCACCGCGAGCAGCGCCGTCCACCCCGCGAACTGCGGGTCGAAGTCGTTCTCCGCGAACAGCGCTCCCAGCCCCGGATCGAATGATGTGCGCACCTGGTGCCGGGTGTGCTCACGGGTCACGCCCAGCGTCCATTCGACGAACGCCGTGAGCGTGAGCCGGCGGGTCCGCGCGCTGCGGTTCGTGACGCGCAGCAATGAGAGCTTGAGCGCTTCCTCGACGGCCAGGCCGAGCGTCAGCTCGGTCGCGATGTCCAGGCGTTCGTGCTCGAACACGGACCGCCCCGGCGCGTGCCGCACCAGGTAATGCCCCTCGTCGTGGCTGCTCGCGGGCGTCGGCCGCCAGACCAGGCCGGTCTCCTGGTCGCGCAGGTAGATCACCTCGCTCGCGGGATCGCTCACCGGGTCGTTGTGCCAGGGCGTCAGCCGGAAGAAGTAGCTGTTGCCCGCCCACGTGCAGCCCGCACCGCGCTCGCTCACGATGAAGCCGCCGCGCGGGTTCGCGATCACGTTTGCCCAGGGCGCGGGCGGCAGCTCGCTGCCGCGCACGTGCAGCTGGTAATCGCCGGTCGCGGTCAGCCCGCCGATGCCGTTGTCGAGCGTGACCGGCGCACGCGCGTGCGTCGCGCTGCCGGGGCGCGCGTCGTCCGCCGCCGCCGACCCGGAACCTTCGCCCGGGATCGCCGGCGGGCCGTGCGGTTGCTCGCGCGCGCCGGCCACGAGCGGACGCGCAATCGGCGGCGGCGGCGCGGTCGGCGATCCGGCGGTGGCCGCTTCGACGATGCGCCCGAGCGAGCGGCCATCGCAGCGCAGGTGCACGCGCGCGGTGGCGCGCAGCATGAGCAGCGTCTCGTCACCGAGCAGCTCGGGCCGGCGAATGAACACGCCACCGGGCTGGTCGGTGCCGATATCGCTGGAAGCGAACAGCGCCTCCATCACGCGCTCGTGCAGCTCCTGCATGTAGAGCGATGACGACGGTTCGGTCAGCACCACCAGGTCCACCATCATGCCGCGTCTGCGCATGTAGCGGTGCGCGGCGAAGACGTGCCGCAGGGTGGGCAGCCCGGCCGGCGCGGCGATCGAGGCGAGCATGATCGGCCAGTCACCCGAGAGGCCGTGCGTCCAGAGCAGTTCCTGCGAGCCGCGGTTGCGAAGCAGCAGCTCGGGCGCCGCCCGCAGGCCCGGGTGCGGGTGGAACAGGAAGCCCGCGATCTCCTGGAACACCGCGGCATCCGCCGGCGTCACCCGCAGCTCGCGCAGCTCCACCTGTTGCGCGGTCCAGGCCAGGTTCAGGGCGCGCTGCGCTGCATGCGGGTCGTGATAGCGGTCGGCGAGCTGAAACGCGGCCTCGCGGCTGGTGGCGATGAGGGTCGTGAACGCCGCCGACGCGGACTGTCCCGGGCCCAGACGCACGCGGGTGCGAAGCGCCAGGATGGGATCCAGCACCGCGCCGGTGGTGCCCGACAGGTCGCCGTCTCGACTGAGCGCTGCCGGTCGCCGCGTCGTCCCCCCGCGACCCAGGAAACGGGCGCGGTCGGTCTCGCAGCTCACCGCGCCCACGCGGTCGCGCCCGCCATCCACGACGTGCACGCACCAGAGCGGCGGCTCGTGCTTCGACCGCGGCCGCCGGGTCGCGGTGATCGCGGTACACCAGTCGTGCCACTCGGTCTCGACGAACAGGTTGCCGAACGCCGGGTGGGCCCGGTCCGCATCGGGCGGCCCGAGCACCACCTCACCGTAGCTGGTCAGCTCGATCTCGCGATCCTCCGAGCTGTTGTTGGTGACGGTCACACGCCGCACCTCGGCGGCATCTTCGGGCACGACCGCGATCTCGGTGAGCGTCTCGATCGGCCCATCGGCGCGGTGGAACGTGACGCGATCGGTCGCGAGCAGCGCCCGGTACCGGTCCGCGCGCGCAGCCACCGGCTGGTGCGCCGCGGACCAGGTCCGGCCCGTGCTCACGTCCCGGATGTAGCAGAACTGGCCGGTCGCGTCCGCCGTCGCATCCGCGCGCCAGCGGGTCACCGCCAGTTCCTGGTAGCGGCTGTAACCCGATCCGGCATGACTCACCATCACCGTGTACTGATGTCGGCCGAGCAGTGCGATGTGCGGCGTCTCCAGGTCGGGCGAGCTGAACTCGCGCACCACCGGCGCCTCCAGGTCCGGATCCGGCAGGGCCTCGTCCGGCCGCGCCTCCTGCGGTCCCTGCAACAGCAGCCGACGCGGGATGCGCTCGTGCAGCAGCAGCTCCGCGGAGCGTACCAGCGCGTCCGCGTGGAAGCGCTGTTGCCAGATCTGCCCGCACAGCACGTTGTCGAGCGCGACCAGGCTCATGCCCACGTGGTGCGCCATGTAGCTGCCGACCACGGCATACCGCTGGCGCGGCTCCGGCCTCGTGTAGTCGAGCGCATCGCGGAAGCCGTACGGCCCGAGCGCTCCCCTTTCACCGAGCACGGCCAGGTTCGCGAGCGCGCGGTGCGGCTCGATCATGGCGGCCAGCAGCGACGCATACGGCGCGATCACCAGGTCGTGACCGAGACCGCGCTTCAGGCCCAGGTCCGGCACCCCGAACGCGCGGTACTGGTAGGTGAGCTGCCGGTCCCGGAAGTTGTAGGCGCTCTCGCTCACGCCCCACGGCACCCCGTGCGCCCCCCCGTACGCCATCTGCCGGCGGATGGCGCCCCGGTAGGTCTGGTCGAGCACCGTGTAGGGGAACGACTGCATCACCAGCGCGGGCATGAGATACTCGAACATGCTGCCGCTCCATGACACCATCGCCGTCTCGCCCGCCGCGCGCGTGAGCGTGCGACCCAGACGGAACCAGTGTGCCACCGGCACATCGTCCTTGGCGATGGCGATGAAACTGGCGAGCCGCGCCTCGGACGCGAGCAGGTCGTAGAACGAGTTGTCGAGCGCGTGACGCGCCGGCTGATACCCGATCGCGAACAGCTCGCGCTCGTCGTCGAAGAGAAACCTGAAATCCATCGCCAGCGCGTAGTGGTAGGCGCGGGCGGCCAGAGCCTCCAGGCGCGCCCGCCGCTCGGGCGCGCTGATCTCGGCGTCGGGCCCGGCACCGAGCTCGCCGGCCAGAGCCAGGCTCCAGTCGATCCATTCATGCGCGGGATCACCCTCCTCGCGACGCCCCGTTGCCTCGAGCGTGGCGCGCGCGGCTTCCAGCTGTCCGGTGATCGCCACGAAGTCGGCGTGACCCGCGGCTTCCCCACGGATCGCCGCGAGCACGCTGCGCGCTCGCACGACGTGCTTTTCCGCCGCCACCGCGGCGCTGGCGAGCGGCGCCGGCACGCGCGGCGTGGCCGCCAGCTCGCGCAGCCGGCCGGCGGCCAGCTCGAGACCGGCGCCGAGGCCCGCGCCCAGCCTCGCGGTGTCGCTCCCGGTCTCGGCGATCGCCAGGCACGCCTGCCGCAGCGCGACCAGGTGCCCCGCCAGGTTGCCGCTGTCCACGGTCGAGATGTAGGCGGGCTCCATCACCTCCAGGTCCTGCAGCTCGTACCAGTTGAAGAAGTGGCCACGGAGCCGCTGCATCCGGTCCAGCGCCGCGAACGCCCGCTCGAGCCGGTCCACCATGTCGCTCACCGTGATGAACCCGAGGTCGCATGCGCTCACCGTCGAGAGCAGCTGCAGCCCGATGTTCGTCGGCGACGTGCGAGCGGCGATTACCGGCGCCGGGTCCTCCTGGAAGTTGTCGGGCGCCAGCCAGCTCGTCTGCGCCGTCACGAAGCGATCGAAGTAGCGCCAGTGCAGCAGCGCGTAACCACGCGCGGCGCGGCGCTCCTCCGCGCTGAGCGGCGGATCGCGGCGCAGCGCCGGTGCGCCCAGCGCGTGCGCGATCGCGGGTGAAGCGGCCCACACCGTGACGAACGGCACGACGATCACGAGGAGCTGCCAGAAGTGCGTGCGCGGCCCGGTGCCGCGCCCGGGCACGGCGGTGTCGACGCCCCCCAGCACCTCGACCGCGCCGACCAGCGCCAGGATGGCGAGCGGGAGCAGGAGGGCGGGCAGCATCTGGCGCCACACGCGCAGCGCGCCCCCGGTCGCGCTGCGCTCCGCCTGGGAGGCGGTCTGCCACTCGAGCAGGTGGCGGTGGCTCACGAACAGGCGCCAGAGCGTGCGCACGATCGCGTCCGCCGAGATCCAGGCCTGGTGCGGCAGGAACGCAATGGCAACCGCGAGCTGCTGCGCGCTGGTCACGGCGTCGTCACCCAGGGTTGCATAGTAGGCGCGCCAGGACTTGTCGAGCGGCGGCCGTAGCGCGGCGAGCAGCAGCGACACCAGCCAGGGCATGGCGATCGCGCCCAGGCCGAGCAGCGTCCAGGTGAGCGGAGATCCCGGCAGCACCGTCCACCCCGCCACCAGCATCACGAGCAGGCCGATCTCCAGGGTGCTGCGCCTGAGGTTGTCGAAGATCTTCCAGCGCGCGAGCATCGGCAGCCGGTTCCGCTCCAGCCCTTCCGGCCCCGGCACGTGGCGCGTCAGCCAGCGCAGCAGCTGCCAGTCGCCGCGGATCCAGCGGTGCTTGCGGCGCGTGAAGCTGAGGTAGCGCTGCGGGTACTCGTCGTAGACGGAGATCTCGGTGGCCAGTCCCGCCCGCGCGAAGCTGCCCTCGATCAGGTCGTGCGAGAGCAGCGTGTTCTCCGGGAAGCGGCCGTGCGTCGCCTGCTCGAAGGCGGCCACGTCGTAAATGCCCTTGCCGGTGAAGCTGCCCTCCCCGAAGAGGTCCTGGTACACGTCCGACACCGCGGTCGTGTACGGATCGACCCCGGGATGACCCGAGTGGATCGCCGCGAAGCGCGACCGATGTGCGCTCGGCAGCGAGACGCCCACCCGCGGCTGCAGGATGCCGTAGCCGCGCACGATCCGGCCGCGCGCATCGTCGTACACGGCCCGGTTCAGCGGATGCGCCATCGCTCCGATCAGGTGACCGGCCGCATCCGGCGGCAGCACCGTGTCCGCATCCAGCGTGATCACGTAGCGGACCTGCGCGAGCGGCCGGACGTCGCCCACGATGTGCGAGAACGCGGCCGCACGGCCGCCGCGCAGGAAGCGGTTGAACTCGGCCAGCTTGCCGCGCTTGCGCTCCCACCCCATCCATACGCCCTGCTGCCGGTTCCAGCGGCGCGGCCGGTGGAACAGATAGAAGGCGTCCTGCGTGCGCCGCGCGTAACGCTCGTTCAGGGCCCGCACCCCGTCCGCGGCGGCCGCCAGGATCGCGCTGTCGCCGGCGACGGTCTCGGCCGGCGCATCGGTGAAATCGCTCAGGATCGCGAAGTGCAGATGCTTCGCGCGGTTCGCCAGGTACTGCACCTCCAGGTTCTCGAGCGCCTCCTGCACCTCTTCGACGCTGCCGAACAGCGTCGGGATGACGACCGCGGTGCGCAGCTCGGGCGGGATGCCGCTGCGGCCCTGCACGTCCAGCTCCGGCAGGCTGCGAGGCGGCAGGAACGCGGTGAGCAGCTGGTTCACCACGTTGACCGCGATGTCGGTGGCGGGCACGAGCGTCGCCAGCAGCACCAGCGGCCACGCCGCGCGCGCATCGGCCCCCGCGAGCCAGAGCACGGCCGCGAGCGCGGCCACCGTGCCCGCGACGATGCCGCCGCCGAAAACCAGGTTCGCGTGCCGCCCCAGCCACCGGTGCACCGCTTCCCGGCCGGCCGGTCGATACCCGGTGGCGCGTTCGAGCGCTTCCAGCCCCTCGTCGATCAGGTGGTAACCGACGTGGGCCGCCACGTCCGGCTGCGCCGGGTCGGCCGCCGCGGCCCGCGCGCGCGCGACCGCGGTGCGGGCGATCTCGACTTCGCTGCCGCCGGTGCGGCGCGCGATCTTCTCCACCACGTGGCGATAGCGGTCGCGCGTCGCGAACGTCATGCGCGCGTAATGCCCGGAAGGATCCTCGCGCAGAACCTCGTCCAGCGCGCTGTGCCGCTCGACGACCAGCTTCCAGTCCATGCCCGCGATCGCGCGCAGGCTGGTGATGCTGTGCGCCATCACGATCTGCGTGAGGGCGAGCCGCTGCGTGGACAGCGCGGCGGCGTGCTCGGCACTCATGCCTTCCTCGGCGATCCACTGCTCGAGCGCGGCCAGCGGGGGGTACTGCCCGGCGGTGAGATGGATCTGCTGCAGGAAGCGCGAAACGAAGATCGGCGTGAGCGGCGGGTGCTCGCGTGCGAACGTGCGCAGCACCGCGCTCAGCTCCGCGTCGCCCTGCTCGCTCGCCGCTTCGATGCGCGCCGCCCAGGCATCCGCCGCATCGGTCTCATCGAGGCGCTGCACGGTGCGCAGCGCCATCCGGCGCACGCTCTCGATCAGCCCCAGCCGGAGCATGGCGGGCAAGGCCCACAGCTCGCCGATCACGAGCGTGCTCACGCTCTGGAACGTGTCGATGAAGCGATCCACGTTCTCCAGGTCGATGCGACCTTCGGAGTGCGAGATCAGCGTGATCGCCAGCTCGTAGACGCGCGGGTAGCCGGCGAGCGGTCCCGTGGCCAGCTCCGGCAGCTCCCCGTAGTAGCCGCGCGGCAGGCTCTGCCGGACCTCACGGATGTGCTCGCGGACGACGTGGAAGTTGTCGAGCAGCCACTCGCCGGCCGGGCCGATGTGAGCATCATCGGCGCTGCGCGCCGAGAGCCGGGCGTGCGCGTCGCCCAGGATGCGGCGGGTCTCGATCAGGCGGTTCAGGAGGGGCGCGGCGCGATAGCCGCGCGAGGCCGGCCGCAGCCGCTGCGCACGCGCCATCGCGCGCACCCGCTCGGCCAGGTGCTCCGCGCCCAGCAGCTCGCCGCGCAGCGGACCGGTGAGTGGCTCGGCGGGCGGTGCCGGGCCCCGGCGTAAGAGCCGGCCGAGGAGCAGCCGGGTCATGCCCGCCCGGATGCGGAGGTCGGCCCGCCGCGCGGCGCGCCCGCCGGGGCCCGCTGCGCCGGGAACGGGAAATGCCCGGGTCGAGGGGGTCCGGGAAGCCGTTCCCGGCCCGCTACCCGTACTTCTATGGCCATGAATGCCTATTCAGTTGCGGCCGAGCTCCTCGGTGACCTGCAGCTCAGCTCCGACCAGCACGCCCAGCTGCGTGCCATCGATTATCGCTTCCAGCTGGAGGTCCAGCGCCGGCTTCAGGCGCGCGAAGGCAGTGCGCGGCCCGGAGGGGCCGCCCCGACCGCGGCGGCCGGCGCGGCCCTGGGCCCCGACGACCTTGCCGCTCTGCGGGCCAGGCTCCTGGCCGACATCCGGGAAATGCTCACCCCGCAGCAGCGCGAGATCCTGGATCGGTGACGCTCGCCTCATCGACAAAAAGCGCGCCGCGCGGCGCGCCCGGCCGCTCCGGCGGCAGGAAGAGTACGTCGGCGCGGCTCAGTCCCACCAGCCGTGCAGGTACCAGCGGTCCCGGCACGCATCGCGGAACAGCCAGACCAGCGTGCCCTCGGCCGTCACCGCCCGGAAATACTCGCGTGCATACGAGCGGTCCCACTGCCCGCCCGAGACCCGGTCCGGGCCCGCGGCGTTGACCAGCGCCCGCCACTGCCCGTCCCGGTAGCGCACCGGGATCTCGTGGTCGCGACGCTGCACGGTCTCGACCAGGATCGGCCGGGGCTGCTGCAGCAGCTGCAGCGTGAGCCCCGTCTCGCCCGAATCCTCCGCGCCGGCGCCGCCTGCCGGCGCCTCCGCGGTCCCTCGCTCGCGGACCCGCGGTGAGCCGAGCGCTGACGTCGCCTCGCGCAGCGTGAGCGGCTCCAGCTGCACCCGCTCCTCGATCAGCGGATGCGACGTGACACTCGGCCGCACCACCACCGCGCCCTGCTCCTCGAGCAGCCGCGCCACGGCCGCCTCTACCGCGCTCGCCGTCGCGAACCCCGCATCGAAGAGATCGCCCTGCACCGCGCCCGCTGCTTCGCTCGCCTCTACCCGCAGCGCGACGCCGGCCACTGCGTCCGCGACCGTGAGCCGCTCCAGCAGCGCGCGCACCAGCCGCAGCCACGTCGCCCGGCTCGCGGTCGGACGTGCCGGCTTCAGCTCGCGCTCCCACGAGGTGCCGTTCCCGAGCGCGAGCGTGACCAGCAGGCGACGCGCGTGCGCCCCCCGCTCCGCGAGCTGGTCGCAGACCCCGCCCAGCAGCGCGTTCGCCGTGAACAGCAGCCGCTCCGGGTCCGTCACCACGTAATCGATGAAATCGAGCGATGCGTGCGGCTCCGCCGGCGGCACGGGCGCGAACAGACGTCGCTCATCCTCCGCCCGCGCCAGCCGCCACCACGCCACCGCGTCCGCGCCGAAGCGCACCTCCACCGCCTCGCGCGGCAGCGCACCCAGCGCGCCGCACGTCTCGATGCCGACCCCTTCCAGCAGCGACCGCAGCCGCTCCTCGACACCCAGGTCCGTGAGCGGGTGCGATGCGATGAACGCACGCTCGCCGCCGGGCTCCACCTGCACGAGCGACGCCGATGCACCGTGCGCCGCCAGCCGCGCCGCGATCGGCCGCGCCGCCGCACCGGCACGCACCCGCGTCGCCCCCGAAGCCGTCAGCTCGCCCACCACGCGCGCATGCAGCTCCGACACGCGCACGCCGCGCACATCCAGCCACACCTCGCCCTCCCTCCCGCACGCCACCCGCGGCGCCGCATCGACGAGCGTCGGCAGCAGCCGCTCCTCGTCCCAGCCGTCGATCAGCAGGCACAGGATCATGCCGACGTCCGCTCCCGCGACGCGCCGCGCTCGCGACGCGCCAGCTCGCGACGCACCCGCGGCCAGCGCACCGTCGCCCGCGCGCCCCGCCGGTCCACCAGCGCCGGCTCCAGCGCCAGGCGTTGCGCGTACCCGTGCACCGGCAGCTCGAAGCGCACCCGCTCGCTCCACCCCAGGCTGCGCGCCGCCACCTCCAGGCGCGCCCGCTCCACCCGAACCGGCGCGCCGAACGGATCGCTGCGCCACCGGTAGCCCGACGGCGACACCCGCGACTCCAGCCGCATGTGCGCCACCGCCGCGTCCGTGCCGACCAGCACGAACGCGCTGCCGCCCGCGCGCGCCGCACGGCCCAGCCGCACCGCCTCGCCGCCCGCCGCCGCGCCTGCGCCCGCCAGCACCACCAGCGCGAAGCCGCCGCATCGCAGCAGCTCCTCCGCACACACCAGCGCCGCCACCGCATCGCCCGGGCGCACCAGCAGCACCCGCGGGTCCCATCTCTCCGCCGCCAGCTGCGAGCCCCCAGCCACCCACGCCGACCGCTCGCCCCGATCCACCGCCGCGCTGCACGCCGAGCGCAGCACCGCCGTCGCACCCCCACCCGGTTGCCACAGCGTCACCCGCCCCCGCGCCAGACCGCCCCCCGGCAGCACCCGGTCCAGCGGGCCGATCCCGGTCCCCACCGACGCCGCCAGCCCCTGTGCCAGCGGCAGCGCATCCGGGAAGCGCTGCTGCAGGGTCCGGCGTAGCTCGGCGAGAACGGGAGCGGCACTCATGCCCCCAAGATAGGCATACCGAAATAAAACCGAAAGGACGCCCACGCAGGATCGCATCGGCCCGCAGTCCACGGACCCGGGTACTGCGATGCACCATCCGGAGGGTCCGAGTACGCGGAGTCACACCCACCCCCGGGGCAGGCGATCGCCGTCAACCCCCCGTCCCGGGCCGCGGGCCCTCCCGGTCTGCCGGCAGTACCTGCGTTCTCCTCTACTTCAGGCGCCGGTAGTGGGCGGTCATGAACTGCTGCCACTCGCCGTCGCTGCCCTGCACGTGGGACGTGAGCAGCCGGTGGTCGTCGCTCCGGAACTCGATCACGTCCTTGTAGCGGGCCACGTTGCCGGAGCCATCGAAGGTCGGCCCCTCGGCGTGCAGCTCGAGCAGCCCGTCGGCCGTTAGCACGCCATCGTAGACCCACATGTGCGTCATCATCGAGCCGACCCAGCTGCCGACGTACCGGCCCGTCGCCGGGTCGTAACCCAGCGTCATGATCGTGGTCGCGGCGCCGCCGCCGGGCATCTCGCCCTGTCCTTCGGCGATGTACCAGAGTCCGCCGAGCGTGCGCACGCTCTCGCTCCCGGTAGAGCGTTGCGGCGGCTTCCCCGGCTCGATCGCCTCGGCCTCGTAGTTCCAGTCACCGGCGAGCCGCTCGAGCCACCGGTGCTCCTCCTGCGGCGTGGCCGGCACGAACTGCTGCTCCGTCGCGCTCGTTCCCATTGCTGACCTCCAGTCCAGGCATTTCCTGCGTGAACGAATGCGACGCGAATTTCCGATGCCCCGCCCCGCCCCGCCACCCTCGCCCCCACCTCCCCGCCCCCCTCCGCCCCAGCTGGCCCCTCGCCCTCGCCCCCACCCTCGCCCCTATCCCTATCCCTATCCCTATCCCTATCCCTATCCCTATCCCTATCCCTGTCCCTATCCTGCCTCCCCATGCAGATCATCCTGGCAATCGCCGCCGGGGGCGCACTCGGCGCGGTCGCGCGCTATGGCCTGGGCGGCTGGGTGCACGGCTGGGCGGGCTCGCAGTTCCCGTGGGGGACGCTGGTCATCAACGTGCTCGGCTCGCTGGTCCTGGGCGTGAGCGTGCGGCTGCTCGAGGGCCTGCCGGCGGACGCCGCGTGGCGGGCGTTCCTGGCGATCGGACTGGCCGGCGGCTTCACGACGTTCAGCACGTTCGGATACGAGGCGCTTGCGCTGCTGCAGGGCGGACGCACGGGCGGGGCGCTGGGCTACATGCTGGCGAGCGTGGTCCTCGGCGTGGGGGCCGTGCTCGCGGGTTTCCTCGCAGCCGCTTGGCTGCTGCACTGGCGGGGCTGACCATGGCACAGGCGCTGTCGGGAGAGCGCACGCTGATGCGCATCTTCATCGGCGAGAGCGATCGGGCCGCGAGCGGATCGCACAAGGGCAAGCCGCTGCACGAGGCGCTGCTGCTGCTGCTGCGCGAGCGCGGCTTCGCGGGCGCGACCGTGCTGCGCGGCATCGCCGGCTTCGGTGCGTCGGCGCGCGTCCACACCGACCGCATCCTCCGTCTCTCGCTGGACCTGCCGATCGTGATCGAGGCGGTCGAGACCGAGGACAAGATCCGTGCGCTGCTCCCCGAGCTCGATCCGCTCATCACCGGCGGCCTGATCACGCTGGAGCGCGCGCACGTGATCCTGTACCGCCCCGCCGAGCCCTCGGCCTGAAGCTCTCCAGCAGGCGGCAACGATGCCGAACGGGCCGCATCCCGAAAGCTGCGGCCCGTCCTGATGCCGGCATCCGCCGCGCGGCGGGAGCTACGCGCTGACCTCCTCGCGCTCCTTCTTCGCCTGCTCGATGATCTTCTGCGTGACGTGCGCGGGTACTTCCTCGTAGCCGTGCAGCTTGCGCTTGTGGAACGCGCGTCCCTGCGTGAGCGAGCGCAACGTCGTCGCATACTTGTACAGCTCGGCCTGGGGCACGAGCGCGCGGATCTTCGTCTTCTGGCCTTCCTGCTCCATGCCCAGGATGCGGCCGCGGCGGTGGTTGAGGTCACCCATGACGTCGCCCATGTAGGCGTCGGGGGTGATCACCTCGACCTCGATGATGGGCTCGAGGATGATGGGCTCGGCTTTCTCCGCGGCCTTCTGGAAGGCGAGCGAGCCGGCGATCTGGAACGCCATGTCGCTCGAGTCCACCGAGTGGTAGCTCCCGAAGAAGCACGCCGCCTCGAAGTCGACGACCGGGTACCCGGCCAGGATGCCGCGCTGCATGGCTTCCTGGATGCCCTTGTCCACCGAGGGGATGAACTTGCCGGGGATGACGCCACCGGTGATCGCGTTCGTGAACTTGTAGCCTTCGCCGCGCGGCAGCGGCGTCAGCCGCACGTGGCAGTCGCCGAACTGGCCGTGGCCGCCGGTCTGCTTCTTGTGCTTGCCTTGCGCCTCGGCCGGCTTGCGGATCGTCTCGCGGTAGGGGATGCGCGGCTCCTCGGTGACCACCTCCACGTGGTACTTCCGCTTGAGCCGCTCCATCTCCACCTCGAGGTGCAGCTCGCCGAGCCCGCGGATGATCGTCTGGCGCAGCTCCGGATCGTACTTGCTCTCGAAGACCGGGTCCTCCTCGTGCAGCTTGGCGAGTCCGGTGCTGATCTTGTCCTCGTCGCTGCGCGTGGCCGCCCGCACCGCCAGCGCGATGTCCGGCTCCGGGAAGTTGATCGGCTGCAGCACGACCGGGCGGTCCTGCATCGTGAGCGTATCGTTCGTATGCGTCTTCTTCAGCTTGGCGACGACGCCGATATCGCCGGCGTGCAGCCGGTTGATCTCGACGCGCTCCTTGCCCTGCGGCACCGTGATGTGGGTCAGTTTCTCGGGCGCTTCCTGGTTCGGGTTCCACACCTCCTGGCCGTTCACGACCGTGCCGCTGAAGATGCGGAAGAAGCTCAGCTCGCCGACGTGTGGCTCGCTCGCCGTCTTGAACACCAGCGCCGCGAGCGGACCCGCGTCCTCGCCCTTCAGCTCGACGACCTGGTCGAGGCCCGGCCGCTGGGCCAGCTCGTGCGGCGCCTCCGCCGGCGCGGGCACGATCTCGACCAGCGCCTCGAGCAGCGCACGCGTGCCCCAGGTCGCCTCGGCGGCACCGCAGAACACCGGGAACAGGTCGCCCGCGAGCATCGCGGTCTTCATCGCCGCGAGCGCTTCGGGGGTCGTGATCTCGTGCCCTTCCAGGTAGCGCTCGAGCAGCTCGTCGTTGGTCGCCGCGATCGACTCGAACAGCTCCTGGCGCAGCTGCGCCGCCTGCTCCGCCAGCTCCGCGGGCACGTCGGCCTCATCGTACTCGCCCGTGATCGTTCCCTTCTTGAAGATGTGCGCCCGGCCCGTGAACAGGTTGACGATGCCGCGGAACGCCTCGCCCTCGCCGATCGGCAGCTCGGCCGCGAGCGCCTTCGGCGTGATGTGCTGCCGGATCTCCTCCACCACCTTGTCGAAGCTGGCGTGCTCCTTGTCCATCATGGAGACGAAAAAAAGTCTGGGAATGCCACGCGCCTGCGTGTATTCCCAGACTTTCTCGGTGCCCACCTCGACGCCCGTCGTGGCGCCGAGGACCACTACAGCCCCGTCGGCCACCCGTGTCGCCGCGATCGCGTCCCCGGTGAAATCGAGGTATCCCGGCGTGTCCAGCAGGTTCACCTTGACCCCGTGCCAGTCGGCGAAGCCGACCGACACCTGCATCGATATGCCGTGTCCGATCTCCTCGTCGGAGTACATGGTCAGCGCGGTGCCGTCCTTCACGCTGCCGTGGCGGCGCGACGCACCCGTGACGAAGCAGAGCGCGTCGATCAGCGTCGTCTTCCCGGAGCCGCCGTGACCGAGGACGACGACGTTGCGGATGTGGGTCGATGGATATTCTTTGGCGGCCGCCATGTACACCTCCAGGACTGCGGGGGATCGCTGTGGGGATCGCTAGGCTAGACGGACCGTAGCCAAATCGTCAAGCCGCGGCTACCGGGGAAAACCCGAAACGGCTGTCGGGGAAAGGGGCGAGGGCGAGCGCGAGCCGTTGCGGCGCGAATCTCTTCGTCCCCCCTCGCCCTCGCCCTCGACCCTGTCGCTCAGTCCTGCCGGTACCGGCGGCTCACATCGTCCAGCAGGCGCCGCTCGTCCGGCGTGAGGCTCTGCATGCCCTGGGTGCTGATCTTGTCGAGCACGCGGTCCAGCTCGTCGAGCTGGACGGTCTCGGTCGCGGTGCGGCGCGATGCGGTCGAGGGGGCGGTGGGCCGCCGCTCGGGCTCGTCGGTGCGGACCACCTGCATGCGACGCTTCGCCATGCCCTTCTTGAGGTTTCCGAGCACGCCGCCGCGGCGGTTCAGCTTGAGGTACACGAATCCGGCCGCGAAGCCACCCAGGTGGGCGGCATGGGCGATGTTGTCGCCGGCGCCGCCCATCATGCTGTAGAAGGACATGACGCCCAGGATCATGACCAGGAACTTCGCGGGAATCGGGAAGATGCCCCAGATGTAGATCGGCTGGTCGGGCCAGTTCATGGCGAACGCGAGCATGACGCCGTACACGGCGGCGGAGGCACCGATGATGGGGGACCCGAACGCGAACGCGAACGACAGCGCCGCGCCCCCCATGCCGCAGATGAAGTAGTACTTCACGAACTCGCGCGAGCCCCAGCGTGCCTCCAGGGGCGGACCGAAGAAGAACAGCCCCAGCATGTTGAAGAGCAGGTGCATGAAGCTGCCGTGCGCGAACATGTAGGTGATCAGCGTCCAGGGGCGCAGCAGGGTGAGCGCCGGCACGAACGCGAGCTGGTTGGTGAGCTGGTGCTGTGTCGCCAGCTGCATCACGAACACCGCGCCGTTCATGATGAGCAGACGCTGGACCCAGGGGGTGAGTCCGAACCCCATGCTGTAACTGCCTCGGTACGCCATGCCTCTCCCGTTTCCTTGACGGCGACTTGCCTCTAAACCCGCCGCCGCTGTGCGTGTTCCTCGAGCGCGAGCCGGCAGAGCCGGTCGCAGAGCTGCGGAAAAGCGATGCCCGCGGCCGCGGCGCCTTTCGGGAACAGGCTGGCCGAGGTCAGTCCCGGCAGCGTGTTCGCCTCGAGGCACCAGAGCCCGCCCGCCGCGTCGAGCCGGAAATCGACGCGGCTGAAGCCGCGCAGCTTGAGTGCCCGGTGCGCCGCGAGCGCGAGCCGCTGCACCTCGATTACCTGGGCTCCCGTCAGGTCGGCCGGGAAGATCTCCTCCGCGCCGCCCGGCTGGTATTTCGCCTCGTAATCGAAGATCTCGTGGCTCGTGATGATCTCGCCGACCGGCAGCGGGTCCTGGCCGAGCACGGGCACGGTGAGCTCCCGGCCCGGGATGAAGCGCTCGATCATGACCTCGTCATCGAAGCGGTAGGCCAGCTCGATGGCGGCCGGCAGGTCCTCCGCACGCTTCACCACGGTGAGCCCCACGGTCGAGCCCTGCTTGCTCGGCTTCACGACCGCCGGCCAGCCGATCATGCCGGCAACGTCCCCGGCGCCGGCCGGCGCCATCAGCCATTCCGGCGTCGGCACGCCCGCGGCGATGAACAGGCGCTTGGAGATGTCCTTGTCCATGGCGACCGCGCTGCCCAGCATGCCGCTGCCCGTGTACGGGATGCCGGTCAGGTCGAGCAGCGCCTGCAACGTGCCGTCCTCTCCCGCGCCGCCGTGCAGCGCCAGGAAGATCACGTCCACGCCCGCCAGCTCGGGTGCGTGCACGATCGCGGTCGCATCCCCGGTACGCAGCATGTCCAGCGTCGCCGCATCCGGCGGCGCTTCGGAGATGCCCCGCGTCAGCAGCGCATGCTCCGCCGCGTCGTCGAGCGGACCGCTCGCGGTGTCCACCGCGACCACCTCGTGACCCGCGTCCCGCAACCCCTTCACCACCTGAGCGCCGCTCGCAATCGAGACGTCACGCTCCTCACTGGTGCCGCCGAACAACACCGCGACTTTCATGTTCTCCCGTGCTGAATGTCCCACCCCCCTCACGCAACAACGCCGCCACCCTCACCCGCTCCCCGCCACACCGCCGCCTCACCCGCCGTCACCCGCCGTTCCACCACCCTCACGCCCACCCCCACCCCCGCCCGCCGTCAGCAGCTCACTGGGTGAGATAGCGCACCATATCGAATCGCGTGATGATGCCCACCAGCTCGCCGGCGTCGCGGACCAGCACCGCGCCGTTGCTGCGCGTGAGCAGCCGGCCCACGGCCGAGAGCGGCTGGTCCGCGTCGAGCACCGGGAACGGCTCGTCCATGAGCGCGTCGACCGGTCCGTCGAGCACCGCCGGGTCCTCGATGACGCGCGCCATGAGCGTCGACTCGGCGAGCGCGCCCACGCACGTCGGTCCGTCGCAGACCGGCACCTGCGAGATGTCGTAGCCCGTGATCAGGGCCAGCGCCTCGCGCGCCTTCGCGCCCGGACGCACGCTCACCAGCGCCGGGGCGCCGCCGTCCTTGCGCGCGATCATGTCGCGGGCGCGCACCAGCTCCGGCTCGAGCAGCCGGTTCTCCCGCAGCCATTCCTCGCTGTAGACCTTCGAGAGGTAGCGCTCGCCGGTGTCGGGCAGCACGCAGACGACCAGCGCCTCGGCATCGTCCACCTGCTGGGCGACGCGCACCGCGAGCGCCGCGATCAGGCCGGCCGAGCCGCCCACGAACATGCCCTCCTCGCGCGTCAGCCGGCGCGCCATGTGGAACGCGTCGCGGTCGCTGATGGTGTGGAACTCGTCGATCAGCTCGAAGTCGAGCGTGCTCGGCAGCTTGTCGTTGCCGATGCCCTCGACCTTGTACGGTGCCCCCTCGCCCTTCTCGTGCGTCGCGTGGTAGTGGGCGAAGATCGAGCCGGGCGGATCGCCGGCGATGATGCGTATGCGCGGATTGCGCTCCTTCAGGTACCTGCCCGCGCCGGTGATCGTGCCGCCCGTGCCCGCGGCCGCGACCAGGTGCGTGATCCGCCCGTCGGTCTGCTGCCACAGCTCGGGGCCGGTCGTCGCGTAGTGCGCTTGCGGGTTCACCGGATTGAAGAACTGGTCGGCCAGGATCGCGCCCGGGGTCTCGCTCACGATCCGCTTCGCGGTCATCACGTAGTTGTCGGGGTGATCGGGCGGCACCGCCGTGGGTGTGACCACCACGTCGGCGCCGAACGCCTTGAGCAGCCGTACCTTCTCCTGGCTCATCTTGTCCGGCATCGTGAAGATGCAGCGGTAGCCGCGGATCGCGGCCGCGATCGCCAGCCCGACGCCGGTGTTGCCGCTCGTGCCCTCGACGATGACGCCGCCCGGCCGGAGCCGCCCCTCGCGCTCCGCCGCCTCGATCATGGCCAGGCCGATGCGGTCCTTAACCGAGCCGCCCGGATTGAAGAACTCGGCTTTCGCGTAGACCGCCGTGCGCGTCCGGCCGACGACGCGGTTCAGGCGCACCAGCGGCGTCCACCCGATCGTGTCCAGGATGCTGTCGTAGGGCCGCGCGTTGCGCGGCGCCATACCCTCGCTCATATGTCGATCCCGCCGCCCGCGCGGCGCCTCCTGTCAGGGCATGCTGTCGGGGCCGACCGGCACGCTCAGCGTCGCCGTCGAGTCGGGCGCGAAGCGCACCCGCAACTGCGTCCACATCGCCACGCTGTGATCGCCGCGCCGACCCGGCGTGAAGCGCAGCCGGCGCCCGCCGGACACGGCCGCGGAATCGAATTCCGGGTAGCCGCTCGAGTTGCGCACGTACGCGCTGTCCACGCTGCCCCGCTCGTTGACGCGCAGCATCAGCAGCGTCTCCCCCTGCAGGCCCCGGTCCCAGAGCGCGGCCGGATACTCGACCGGGTTCGCGTCCGGCATCGCGGCCGGCTGCTGCACCGGCACTTCGTCGGGAGCGCACCCGGTCAGCGCCACCGCGATCGCCAGCGCGCAGATCTTCTGCACCATCTAATCATCCTTCCTGAGGGAGGCCCGCAGCTCGGCGAGCAGGTTCAGCGCCTGGAGCGGCGTCAGGGCATCGACATCGGCCTGGCGCAGCCGGTCCAGCGCGGGGTGCTCGGGCGCTGCGAACAGCGAGAGCTGGTCCCGGCCGGTCGCCGGCGGCGCGTGGGCCCCGTGGCGCCCCAGCCCTTCGCCCCCGCCGCTGTGCGCGCCCTCCAGCTCGCGCAGGATCTCGCGCGCGCGCGCCACCACATCGGGCGGCAGCCCCGCCAGGCGGCCGACCTCGATGCCGTAGCTGCGATCCGCACCGCCGGGCTGCAGGTGGTGGAGAAACACAATATCGTGGCCGACCTCGCGCACCGCCACGTTGCAGTTGATGATCGCGGCGAGCAGTGCCCCCAGTTGCGTGAGCTCGTGATAATGCGTCGCGAAGATCGTCTTCGCGCCGATCCGCTCGTGCAGGTGCTCGGTCACCGCCCACGCGATGCTCACGCCATCGTACGTGGCCGTGCCGCGCCCGATCTCGTCGAGCAGCACCAGGGACGCGTGAGTCGCGCCGTGCAGGATCGATGCGGTCTCGTGCATCTCGACCATGAACGTGGACTGGCCGCGGACCAGGTTGTCGGACGCGCCGACCCGCGTGAAGATGCGGTCGCACACCGGCAACAGGGCCCGCTTCGCGGGCACGAACGCGCCGATCTGCGCGAGCAGCTGCACCAGCCCGACCTGGCGCAGCAGCGTCGATTTGCCGGCCATGTTCGGGCCGGTGAGGATCATGATCCGGCCGCCCTCATCGAGCACGACGTCGTTCGGGATGAACTGCTCGCGCGGCATCATGGTCTCGACCACGGGGTGCCGGCCGGCGGTGATCTCCAGCCGGTAGCCGGTATGCAGCTCGGGGCGCACGTAGTCGCGCCGCTCAGCGACCTGCGCGAGCGCCGCGAGCACGTCCACCTGGGCGAGCGCCTCCGCGGTCCGCTGCACCCCGACCAGCCCGGCGAGCGCGTGCGCGCGCAGCTCGGCGAAGAGGCGCGCCTCGAGGGTCGCGATGCGCTCCTCCGCATCGAGCACGCGCGCCTCCCACTCCTTCAGCTCCGGCGTCACGTAGCGCTCGGCGTTCGCGAGCGTCTGCTTGCGCTGATAATCGGCGGGCACGCGCGTCGCATTCGCGCGCGACACCTCGAGGTAGTAGCCGAACACCTTGTTGTAGCCGACGCGCAGCGTGCCGATGCCGCTGCGCTCGCGCTCGCGCGCCTGCAGCGCCGCGATGTAGTCCTGCGCCCCGTCGTGCAGCGTGCGCAGCTCGTCGAGCTCCGCGCTCCAGCCGGTCCGGATCACGCCCCCGTCCCCGAGCGAGGCGGGCAGCTGGTCGGCGAGGGCTCGCTCGATGTGGCCGCGCAGGTCGTCGAGCGGATCGATCGCGCCGTGCAGCGTGCCCAGCAGCGGGGTGGCCGCCGGCTCGAGGCGGGCCTTCACCGGCGCCGCCGCCGCGAGCGAGCCGGCCAGCGCGCCCAGCTCGCGCGGCAGGATGCGCCCGGCCGCGAGCTTGCCGGCGAGCCGCTCCAGGTCTCGTACGCGCTTCAGCTCGGCGCGCAGCGCGCGCCGACTGGCCGCATCATCGAACAGCTCCGCTACCGCCGCCTGCCGCTCCCAGATGCGCTCGGGGGAGACGAGCGGCCGGAGCACCCAGCGGCGCAGCAGCCGCGCGCCCATGGGCGTGAGCGTCTCGTCCAGCACCTCGATGAGCGTCGCCGCGCGGCCGCCCGCGCGGGCCGCGTCGGCGCGGAGCGGCTCGACCAGCTCGAGGTTCCGCCGGGTCATCTCGTCGAGCGCCATGGCGTCGCCGACCCGCTCGATGCGCGGCGGGCGCAGCGCCTCCAGGGCGGCCGGCTGCACCTCCGCCAGGTAGCCGAGCAGAGCGCCGAGCGCGCCGACCAGAGCGGCCTCGTCGGCCTGGAAGCCGAAGCCGTCCAGGGCACTCACGCCGTAGCGGCGGCGCAGCTCCTCGGCGGCACTGTCGCGCTCGAAGAGCCAGCCCGGCCGGTAGGTGCGGCTGGCGCTCTCGGCGCCGGGCACCTCGCGGCCGAGCCAGGAGGCCGGCAGCAGCAGCTCGGCCGGCTCGAGCCGGGCCAGCTCCGCTTCCAGCCCCTCCGGCGAGAGCTGCGCCGTCAGCACCTCGCCAGTGGACACGTCCGCCGCGGCCAGCGCGATGCGCGCGCCCGTGTCCGTCAGAGCCACCAGGAAGTTGTTGCGCCGCTCGGTGAGCAGACCATCGGCCAGCACCGCGCCCGGGGTCACGGTCTCGACCACCTCGCGGCGCACCAGCCCCTTCGCCTCCGCGGGATCCTCGACCTGCTCGCACACCGCGACGCGCCGGCCCAGCCGGATCAGCCGGTGCAGGTACTCGTCGCGCGCCCGCACGGGCACGCCGGCGAGCGGGACCGCCGCCGCGGCGCCGTTGTTGCGCGAGGTGAGCGTGAGCCCGAGCAGGCGTGCGCCCTCCTCGGCATCCTCGTTGAACATTTCGTAGAAATCGCCGACACGGAAGAAGATCAGCGCATCCGGGTGGCGCGCCTTGGCCTCGCGCCACTGCAGCATGAGCGGGGTCTCTTCCGGCTTTGGCATGCGGGGCTTTGCGGCAGGGTGGGCGTGCTGCGAACACGTCAAGCTAGCCCCGTCCGCGCCGCCCCGGCAACCGCGCATCGGCTGGACCGAAACGCGTCGCGCGGCGTATCTTGAGTGCTTCCCCTGGCGGGTGAGAAACGGAAGGGACGCGTGGCCGGGAACGACTTTTTCGACGCCTACAACGCCGCCTACGTGCAGGCGGTCTTCGAGCAGTACCTGCAGAGCCCCGCCTCGGTGGACGAGCGCTGGCGGCGCCTGTTCGAGGGCGACGGCATCGGCCGTTTCCTCGGCCTCGCCCCGGGGGCCGCGCCCGTCGCCGGCCCACTGCCCGCCCGCGATGCCGCGGAGAGCACGGCTCCGGCCTGCGACGTGAGTCAGCTGCGCGCCGCCCGCGCCGCCGGCGAGCTGGTGGACGCCTACCGCCTGCACGGCCATCGTGCCGCGCGCGTCGATCCCCTCGGCTCCGAGCCGGCGGGCCATCCGCTGCTCCAGCCGGAGTACCACGGCATCGCGGAAGCCGAGCTGGCCGGCGTCTCGACCGAGTTCATGGACCTGGCCGGGCCCGGCTCCACCCTCGGCGAGGCGGCCGCCTGGCTGCGCGAGACCTACACTGGCCCGATCGGCTACGAGTTCGAGCACCTCGAGGACCCGGAGCACCGCGAATGGCTGCGCGAGCAGATCGAGAGCGGCGCGCACCGCCAGCCGCTCGCCGCCGACGAGCGCCGCCGGCTGCTCGAGCGGCTCACCGAGGTGGAGGCGTTCGAGCAGTTCATCCACCGTGCCTATCTGGGCGCCAAGCGCTTCTCGATCGAGGGCATTGACATGATGGTGCCGATGCTCGACCTCGCGATCGAGCGGGCCTCGACGGCCGGCGCCCGCGAGGTCACCATCGGCATGGCGCACCGCGGCCGGCTGAACGTGCTCGCGCATGTGCTCGGCATGCCCTACGGCGACATGATCGCGAAGTTCGAGGGGCGCCACTCGGCCACCGGCGGCACCGGTGACGTGAAGTACCACCTGGGCGCCGAGGGCACTTATGCGACGCGCTCCGGTGAGCCGCTCACCGTGCTGCTCGCACCCAACCCGAGCCACCTCGAGTTCGTGCACCCGGTGGTCGAGGGCATGACGCGCGCGAAGCAGACCGACCGCACGCGACGCGAGCTGCGCCAGGACGAGAACCTGGTGGTGCCCATCATCATCCACGGCGATGCCGCGTTCTCCGGCCAGGGCGTGGTCGCGGAGACACTCAACTTCATGCGCCTGCGCGGCTACCGCGTGGGCGGCACGCTGCACCTGATCGCGAACAACCAGGTCGGCTTCACGACCACGCCCGGCGAGGCGCGCTCGACGGATTACGCGAGTGACATCGCGCGCGGCTTCGACATCCCGGTCTTCCACGTCAACGCCGATGACCCGGAGGCCTGCCTGGCGGTGGTGCGGCTCGCCATGGCGTACCGCGAGCGCTTCCACAGCGATGTGGTCATCGACCTGATCGGCTATCGCCGCTTCGGCCACAACGAGGGCGACGAGCCGGCCTACACGCAGCCGGTCATGTACCAGCGCATCGGCAAGCATCCGCCCGTGCGCCGGGTCTACGCCGAGCGGCTGGGGGCGGAGGGCGCGCTCGATGCCGCCGAGGCGGACGCGGTCTGGCAGCGCGCCTATGAGCGGCTGGTCGAGGAGCAGACGCGGGTCAAGGGCAGCCCGGAGCCGGACGAGCCCGCCGCGGCCGGCACGGACGAGGACGAAAGCGACGTCGCCACTGCCGTCACCGCCGAGCGACTGGTCACGCTCGACGCCGCCCTGCACCGCTGGCCCGACGGGTTCCGCCTCAACCCGAAGCTCGTCCGCCAGCTGAAGCGGCGGGCGAAGGTCGTGCCCGAGGGCGGGGCGCTCGACTGGGGGCACGCGGAGGCGCTCGCGTTCGCCACTCTGCTCACCGAGCAGGTCCCGATCCGGTTGACCGGACAGGACACCGAGCGCGGCACGTTCAGCCATCGCCATCAGGTGCTGCACCACGCCGAGACCAATGAGCAGTACACGCCGCTCGGCGACCTCGATGAGGCGCAGGCCGCGTTCGAGATCCACAACAGCCCACTCAGTGAGCTGGCCGCGGTCGGCTTCGAGTACGGCTACAGCGTGGTCGCACCGAAGGCGCTCGTGCTCTGGGAAGCGCAGTTCGGCGACTTCGTGAACGGCGCGCAGATCATCATCGACCAGTTCATTGCTGCCGGCCGCGCCAAGTGGGGACAGGAATCGCGCCTCGTGCTGCTGCTGCCGCACGGCCACGAGGGCCAGGGTCCCGAGCACTCCAGCGCCCGGCTCGAGCGCTTCCTCCAGCTCTGCGCCGAGCGGAACCTGCGCGTGGCCAGCTGCACCACGCCCGCGCAGTACTTCCACCTGCTCCGCTGGCAGGCGCTGCAGGAGGTGAAGCGCCCGCTCATCGTCATGACGCCGAAGAGCCTGCTGCGCCACCCGCGCGCGTCCTCACCGGTCGCCGAACTTTCCGCCGGCACGTTCCGGCGCGTCATCGACGATGCGGCCGCCGATCCCGCCCGCGTGCGGCGCATCGCGCTCTGCACCGGCAAGATCTACTACGACCTGCTCGCGGGCCGGGAGAAAGCCGGCGGGCAGGATGTCGCGCTGGTCCGCATCGAGCTGCTCTACCCGTTCCCGCACGACGAGCTACGCGCCGTGCTCGCGCGCTACGCGCCCGAGGCCGAGGTCGTCTGGGCGCAGGAGGAGCCGCGCAACATGGGCGCGTGGCAGCACGTGAGCCCGCGGCTCGAAAGGCTGCTCGAGGGCCGCAGCGTCGCCTACATCGGCCGACCCGAGCGCGCCAGCCCCGCCGAGGGGTACGCCAACACCCACGAGCGGGAGCAGCAGCGCATCGTGCAGGAGACGCTCGACGTCGAGGCCGGCAGCGCCGCCCGCCGCCGCGCCGGCCGCAAGGGCTGAGCTCCCCACACCCGGAACCTTCCGGTACGGCATTTGCCCCACCCGTCCGCGGCCGCCCCTGTTGCGGACGGGTTCCTTTTCCGGAGGCAAGCACATGTCCTCGTTCGGCATGTACCTCATCGGCTTCATCGTCCTCATCGTGGGCCTCGCCATGGCCGCATATCTGCTCGGCGTGCCCACGCTCTGGATCGGCATTGGCGTCGTCGTGCTCGTCGGCATCGGCATCCTCTCCGGCGTAAGCCGCACCCGCCGCCCCGACCCGCCCATGAGCTGAGCCGGCAGCGTCGCCGGGGCCCCCCGCCCCGGCGTTCCCGCCCCGTCCCCGGCTCCGCCGTACCCCGCCGTGGACCCGCCGTACCCACAACCGCCGCCCCCCGCCAGACCAAGCGTCGGGACTTGCCATTGCGCGACGCCGTGCTGTTCCTCCCGGC
>DATHVV010000096.1:0-3651 GCA_035461105.1 Longimicrobiales bacterium
GCGGATTGGTCCGCACCTCATTATCGAACCCGTCGCTGGCGATGGAGGTGCCGGAGGGGAGCTCGATGGGTTGCGGGCTGCCGCCCCACGGAATGCGGGTGAGGCGGGTCACCCCTTCCGAGAACAGCTGCACGTAAAGGCCATCGCGCGCGGCGCTCATGTTCTGGAGCTTGGTCCGCTCGTCTGCCGTCAGCACCGTGTCGGCGGTGTGCAGGTCGGGGGCATCGAGCGGGGTGCGCAGGACGCTGCCCGCGCCGCGGCGGGTGAGCACGTAGAGGTCCGTCTCGTGAGGCACCACCGCGAGGATGGAATCGGAGATCGGGAAGAGCGGCTGCCACTCCGGCGTTCCGCTGGCGACGGCGGCGGCGGACGTCGTGTAGTAGGCCGAGTAACCGCCGGCGCCGACCAGCCTGCCCAGAGCCACTGCACTGCGCGGATCGAGATCGACCCAGGGGAACAGCCCCGGCTCCTCGTCCAGCGCCGCCGCGGAGAGAACGGCGACGTCCGAGTCGGGATCGGTGCCCAGGCGATGACGGACCAGCCGGATGCCGACGAAGCGCTCGCTCGCCGGCGCAGTGCCCGGGTCCCGGATTTGAGCGTAAAAGAAGGCCCGGCCGCCCGGATCCCAGAACGCCAGTTCGTCCCACTGGTTCCGCTCGATCGGGCCCTCGACGTCGCGCCCCGTACCGACATCGCGGACCCGCAGCACGACCTCCTCGGTTCCGCCGGTCATGACCCCGTAGAGGACCAGGCGGCCGTCCGGCGAGGGCAGGAAGGTCGCGAGCCGTCTGCCGGCTTCGCCGCCGCTGCCGGGGACTTCCGTCGGATCGACCAGCAGCCGCTCCTCCCCCGTCCGCAGTTCGCGGACGTAGCCGCGCGCGACCGACTCGGCCGGCGGCTGCATCGTGTAGAACCAGCGGCCACCGGCCTCCCGCGGCAGTGAGATGTCGGGCGCCGCGGCGGCATCGATCTGCCGGAACCGCTCGAGCAGCGCCGCGTGCCCCGGCAGCGCGTCGAGCGCGGCGCGGGCGTAGGCGCCCTGCGCGCGGAACCAACCTCGCACCGCGGGAGACTCGAGATCCTCGAGCCACCGATAGGGGTCCGCCAGGGGGGCGCCGAAGAACGTGTCCACCACGACCGCGGCAGGTGTGGGAGGCGGAAGCTGCTGGGCGCGAGCGGGGCCGAGCGAGAGGCTGAGCAGGGTGAGGATCTGCAGTGCGCACCGCATACCGTACCTCCCGGCTGCGGCGAGCTTCGGCGAAAGGCCGAGCTCGCTATTTGATGCGGCGACGTCGTTCGAACCACGCTCACCAACCTGCGCAGCTCGACGACATGGTGCGGATCGACAGGCCACGGCGTAATTCACGAATCCTCGTGGCTAACCACAGATGCATCAACTGGCCGGCAATCGCAATGATGCCATCGGACGCGCGCCGTCTTTGCTCGGTCTCGGGTCTGAGCCGGTGCACGGGAGCCCAGCAGGCTCCCGCCGACTATTCCGACCGCATCACCGACATCGGGCTCACCCGCACCGCGCGCCGAGCCGGCACCCAGGCGCCGGTGAGCGACATCGTGATGCACAACACGACCGTGAGCAGGAGCGTCACGGGATCGACCGTTGGCACGTCGAACAAGAGCGCCCGCAGGGAGCCGGCGGCCAGGAACGCGGCGAGCAGACCCGGCACGAGGCCGAGCAGCACGATGGACATGCCGTCGCGCACGACGCGCCACGCGATGCTCGTGGGCTCGGCGCCGAGCGCGAGACGGACGGCGATGTCGCGGCGCTGCTGCGCGACCGTGAACGCGAGCAGGCCGTGGATGCCGATGCCGGCCAGGAGCAGCGCGACGACGGCGAGCGCCAGCAGCACGCGCACCTGAGCGCGGCGCGGCGCGGTCTGCGTCGCGAGCAGTCCGGAGAGCGTCATCACATCGGAGATCGGCTGCTTCGGATCCACGCTGCGGATGATCTCTCGCACGGCGGGCAGCAGCGCGCTCTCGCGGCCGGTCGTCCGGATGACGAGGTCCTTCGGATCGTAGAACGTGAGGAACGTGTCGTTGACGCGCGCCGACGGCAGATACATCTGGGGCTCGCTGGTGCGCTCCAGGCCGCGCACCCGGACGTCGCCCACCACCCCGACCACCCGCCACAGACTGTCCTGGAAGATGAAGCTCCTCCCGAGCGGGTCAGCGCCCGGCCAGTAGCGCTCGCTGAACGACCGACTCACTACGGCCACGCGGTCGCCCTGCACGTCGGCGTCCTCCAGGTCGCGTCCGGCGAGGAGCGGGACGCCGAGCGCCGCGAAGAACTGCGGCGTGACGTAGCGGCGACTCACCAGGTAGTCGCCGTCCCGCCGCACTTCCTGGCCGGGACGCACGACGCGCGTGATCCCCCCGGTCATGACCATCGGCAGGCCGCTCGTATAGGCCGCCGCCTGCACGCCGGGCAGGCGCCTGACTTCCGTCAGCACCGCGCGATAGAACTGCTCACGCCGCTCCGCGCCCGCATACTCCGGCTTCGGCAGCACGGTGCGGAGCGTGAGCACGCCCTCGTCGCGGAAGCCGGCATCGATCGACTGCACGCGCAGGATGGCATGGATCAGCAGACCGGAGCATACCAGCAGCACGACGGATACGGCTACCTGGATCGCGACGAGCACGGCGCGGTAGCGCTGTCCGCGCACCGCCGAGTGGCCGCCCCGCAGCACGTCGAGCGCCGCCCGTCCGCCCGCCCGCACCGCCGGCACGATGCCGAAGCCGATGCCCGTCACCCCGGTGAACAGGGCCGCGAACGCGAGCAGGCGCAGGTCGATGCCCGCGTCGCTCCCGATCGGGAGCGTGTCCGGAATCATGAGCGACAGCAGCGGGAACATCAGCAGCGACACGAGCACGCCCGCGGCACCGCCGATCACCGCGAGCGCCACGCTCTCGGTGACCAGCTGCCGCGCGAGCCGCTCCCGTCCCGCGCCCAGCGCTGCGCGCACGGCCAGCTCGCGCTCGCGTGCACCCGCGCGTGCCAGCAGCAGGTTGCCGAGATTCGCGCATGCGAGCAGCAGGATGCACAGCGCGGCGCCGCACAGCGCCTGCAGCATCAACCGGTAACGCGGCGAAAACTCGTCGCGCATCCGGAAAAAGCTGACTCCCGTCTCCTCGTTCGTCTCCGGGTACGCGCGTGCCAGACGCTCCACCACCGCGTCGAGGTCGGCGCGCGCCCGCCCGAACGAGACGCCCGCCGCGAGCCGGCCCACCGCCTCGAGATAGTTGTTGTCGCGCTGGGCGTAATCCTCCTCCGTGAAGCGCAGCGCCGTCCACAGCTGTGCCTCCCGGTTCGGGAAGTGGAAGCCGCGGGGCATCACGCCCACCACCACGTGCGGAGTGCCATCCAGGCTGATCACCCGGCCCGCCACGCCCGGATCAGCGCCGAATCGCGAGCGCCAGACACCGTAGCCGAGCACGACGGGGCTCCCGCCCGCGGCCGACTCGTCCGCTTCGAGCCACGTGCCGAGCAATGGCCGCACGCCCAGCAACGGCAGCACGTCCGGCGTGACCGCAGCCGCCGCGATGCGCGCCGGCTCCCCGCCGTCCACCAGGTTCAAGGCATCGCGCCGGAATGCCCCGAGCGCCGCGAACGACGTCGTCTGATCACGGAAATCG
>DATHVV010000097.1:0-10721 GCA_035461105.1 Longimicrobiales bacterium
GAGGCCGACTGATCAGACTGCGGACACCGTGGGGAACCTATGCCGGATCGAAGGCGGGCTTCTGTCGGGAGTTCGTGGAATCTGCGTGGGGGAGGGGGGAACAGGAGCGGGGGGATTGCCCTACACGCGTGGGCGAATACAGGACCCCCGGCCGCCTCGCCCGCCCGGCGCCGGCGTCCGCCGGCCGACCACCGGCGCCCTGACCGCGATTTCCTCCGCCGGCGGCGTCCCGGCCCGGGCCACCGCCTTCCCGGCCGGGATCCGCTGCCTCAGCCGACCAGGACCGGCAGCGCTCCGGCCCGCACCACGTCGCGCTGGACGCTGCCCAGCAGCAGCCGCAGCGCCGGGTTCCTGCCGTCGGTGCTGAGCGCGATGCCGTCCGCCCCGTTCGCCGCCGCCCACCGCACGATCGCGTGCGCCGCCTGCACGTCGACGAGGACCTGCGTATCCACCGTCCGGCCGAGCGCCCGCAGACGCTGCGCCCGCCGGTCCAGGTATTCGGCCGCCTCCGATAGGCGTTCCTGCAGCAGCAGCTCGTTCAGGTGCGCCGCGTGCGGCAGGAACGACGACGTCGGCGCCCGGGGCGGCGCCACCACCCGCAGCAGCGTGAAGCGGGTTTCCGCATCCGCCAGCGCCAGCGCCGTGGCCACCGCACGCTCTGCCGCCGCACTCCCGTCCAGCGCCAGCGCCAGGTGCCGGAACAGCGGCCGCTCCTCGCCCAGCACCGGCTCCTGGTCGTTCGGACGCACCAGCAGCACCGGCACGCCGACGTGCCGCACCAGCGCATCCGCGACGCTGCCCAGCCAGGCCCGCTGCAGCCCGCTCCGCCCGTGCGTCGTCATCACCACCAGGTCCGCACCGCTGCCGCGCACGTGTGCCTCGAGCGCCGCGGCCACCGCGCCCGTCAGCAGCACCGGACGCGCCTCCACGCCACCCACCCGCGCCAGCCGCGCCGCCACTTCGTGCAGGTACGTCGCTTCGCGCTCGCGTTGCTCCGTCTGCCACCGCTCCACGGTCGCTGCGATCGACCCGTCCAGCGTGCCCACCAGGTAGCTCGTGTGGACCAGCGCCAGGTCGAGCCGCGCCCCGCCGTGGCGTGCGATCAGCGCCGCATACGCCAGCGCGTGCTCGGCATACGAGGACCCGTCGAGTGGAACCACCAGGTGCGTGTACATGGCCACCCCCGCGCTGCACGGTGTGTCGCGGATTCCCCCATTTCCATCGTGCACCGTCCCGGCGCCACCCGCAGTAGGGAGTTGGCGGAAGCTCTGTAGGGAGCCGACAGCAAGCGCGTCCTCGCCCCTGACGTCCACCGGCGCCCCACGCCCGCTCCGGATTTTCCCCGGCGTCGAATCAGCCGATCCCTGACTTGCGCACCGGGCGGGGCGAGTGCACATTCCTGCGCGATTGAGACTCAATCTCAACTAATCATGATCACGATCCTCTCCCTGGCCCTGGCGTCCCTGATCGTCTCGACGCCCGCCGACCGGCCCTGCGCCGGGGCGGAGCGGGTCGAGCGGTCGGCCTACGTGATGGGCACCGTGCTGCGGATGGAGATAGCCGGCGCCGACCGGGCGTGTGCCGTGGCCGCAGCCGAGGCCGCGCTGGCGGAAGTCGAGCGTCTCGAGGGCGTGTTGAGCAGCTGGCGCGCCGACTCCGAGCTGGGACGCCTGAACTCGGTTCCGGCGGGTACCGCCGGAGCGCCTTCGGCGGAGCTGGATTCCCTGCTGGGCGAAGCGCACGCCCTGCACGTTGCCACCGGGGGCGCCTTCGACCCGGCGGTGGGCGCGCTGATCGACGCATGGGATCTGCGCGGCACGGGGCGGGTTCCGACGGCCGCCGAGCTGGCGGCGGCGGGCGCGCGCAGCGGGCTGGCGAACTGCTTCGAGCCGGTCACCTGGGTGCGCCTGTGGGCAGGGTGCTGGCTCGACAGCGGGGCCTTCGGCAAGGGGGCGGCGCTGCGCGCTGCCCTGCGGGTCCTCGCCGCGCACGGCGTTAGCGAGGCCGTGCTCGATTTCGGGGGCCAGGTGGCGGCGCTCGGTCCGGCAGCCATCATGGCCGTGGCTCACCCCGCGGAGCGGGCGCGGCCCGTGCACGCGCTGCGCGTCAGGAACGCCTCGCTGTCCACGACGTCGCAGTCGGAGCGCTTCATCGAGTCGGGGGCCGAGCGGTACGGTCACGTGCTGGACCCGCGCACCGGGCGTCCCGTGCCGGCCTGGGGTAGCGTCACCGTGCTGGCCGCGGACGCGCTCACCGCGGATGCGCTCTCCACCGCGCTCTTCGTCATGGGGCCCGAGGCCGCGCTGGCCTGGGCCCGCGCGCGCGCCGACGTCGGCGTGCTGGTGCTGCGTGTCGCCGGTGGCGTCGTCGTCGCCTCGTGGAACGCGGCGCTCGAGCCGTTTCTCGTTCCCATCACCACGGTCCACAGCACGTCCGAGGAGTCACTCTGATGGATAAAGTCACGAAGACGCTGATGGCGGCGGCTTTCGCGTTCCTCGCTGCCGGCACGCCGCTCGGGGCGCAGCAGACCGACACCGCCGAGCTGAACCGGCTGCGCCGGCAGATCGAAGCGCTCGCGGCCGAGATCGAGAGCATGAAGCTGGGCACGGAGGTGGTCGCGCAGGCGGACACCGCGATGCTCGGCATGGGTCCGGCCGCGACCAAGGTGTACCGGATCCGCCAGGGTGTCTCGCTCGGTGGCTACGGCGAGGTGCTGTACGAGAACTTCGCGAAGGAGCGTGAGGACGACACCGCGTCGAATCTGCGCGACCAGGTCGATGCGCTGCGGGCAATCCTGTACGTCGGCTACAAGTTCAGCGACAAGTGGCTGTTCAACTCGGAGATCGAGTTCGAGCACGCGAGCACGGGCCAGGGCGGCGAGGTATCGGTCGAGTTCGCGTACGTGGACTTCGTGCCGTCGCCCTACCTGGGCGTGCGCGCGGGCATGGTGCTGGTGCCCATGGGGTTCGTCAACGAGCTGCACGAGCCGACCACGTTCCTGGGCAGCACGCGCCCGGTCACGGAGAACGCGATCATCCCGACCACCTGGCGCGAGAATGGCGCGGGCATCTTCGGCGAGGCCGCCGGCCTGAGCTGGCGCGCGTACGTGATCAACGGTCTCGACGCGGTCGGCGGCGGCCCGTCGCGCGCCAGCGGTTTCGGCGCCGGCGGCATTCGCGGCGGCCGGCAGAAGGGGGCGCGCGCGCTGATCGAGGATCCCGCGGTCGTCGCCCGCCTCGATTTCCAGCCCGGTCCGATTCCGGGTCTGCTGGTGGGCGGCTCCGGGTATCGGGGCAACTCCGGCCAGGGTGCGGTCGCCGCGACCGGGGAGAGCGTCGATGTCGCCACCACGATCCTGGAGGGCCATGCGCAGTTCCGGGCGTACGGAGTCGATCTGCGCGGTCTGTACGCACGTGCCACGCTCGACGACGTCACCGAGCTGAACGCGCTGCGCAGCCTCGCAGGCAACGCCTCGGTGGGTGAGGAGCTGACCGGCTGGTACGTGCAGGGCGGCTTCGACGTGCTGCGCTTCTTCGACACCGCCCAGCAGCTCACGCCTTACGTCCGCTACGAGCGCGTCAACACGCAAGTCTCGGTACCGGACGGCTTCGCGATCAACCCCGCGACCGAGCGCACCATCACGGTAGTCGGTGCGCAGTGGCAGCCGATCACGAACATCGTGCTGAAGGGCGACTACCAGCTGCACAGCAACGAAGCGAACACCGGGGTCAACCAGTTCAATGTCTCGCTCGGCTACATCTTCTAGCATGGTGCGCGCCGCCCTCCTCCTGCTGTTCGCGCTCGCGGCCGCCGTCCCCGCGGCGGCTCAGGGCGTGCTCACGCAGGAGGAGGCGCTGCGCCTCGCGTTCCCGGGCGCTGCCGTCGAGCGCCGCACCGCCTACCTGGACGAGGCCCAGGTGCGACAGGCGCGCGGGCTGGCCGGTGCCGAGGTCACACAGCGCGTGGTCACGTACTACGTCGCCACGCGGAACGGCAGCACGGTCGGCGCTGCGTACTTCGACGCGCACCGCGTGCGTACGCTTGCGGAAGTGCTGATGCTGGTGGTGGACCGGGAGGCTCGGCTCCAGCGCATCGAGGTGCTCAAGTTCGCGGAGCCGCCGGAGTACCGCGCGTCGGACCGCTGGCTCGGGCAGTTCGCTGGCCGCGAGCTGAAGCCCGACCTCTCGCTCCGGAAAGGCATCGTCAACATGACCGGCGCGACGCTCACCGCCAACGCGGTCACGGCTGCGGCGCGGCGCACGCTGGCGCTGCATGCCGTGATCCGGCCGTTCGAGGCCGTCCCATGACGCGTTTCGAGAAGTACCTGGTCTGGGGCTCGACCGCCGCCGTTTCGGTGAGCGGCTTCGGCTATGCCGGCGTGAAGTACCTGCTCGAGCCGAGCGACCCGTTCGCGATCGTGAACCACCCGCTCCAGCCGTGGCTGCTCAAGGCCCACGTGCTGACCGCGCCCGTGTTCATGTTCGCGATCGGCCTCATCGCAATGCGCCACATCTGGCCACACTTCCGCGCCCGCCTGCCCCACGGCCGGCGCAGCGGCACGGCCGCGGCACTCGTGCTCGTCCCGATGGTCGCGAGCGGATACCTGATCCAGACGGTGACCCACACCGGCTGGCTGCTGGCGCTCGTCATCGCGCATCTCGTCACGGGGACCCTCTTCGCGCTCGGTGCCGCCGCCCACAAAATCGCTACCGGGGCTCGCCAGCGGGACGCCGCGCGTCGGCAGGCCGCGGCGGCAACGGAAGCGGCCGGATCGAACGCGGCCGGGGACACGCCGTTGCGCGGCTCGCTGCAGCGCCGACGAACGCGCCCGGCGGCATGATCGTGATCCGTCGCGTACACCAGCGGATGTGATCCAGCGTGCGCTCGACGGGGCAATCCTGCGCGCGCTCGACTAGGCGATCCTGTGCGTTCGATGGGGCAAATGCGCGCTCGCTCGGCCACGTTACCCGGTTCCCGCCAGCCTCACTCCAGGTTCTCACCGTGCCCCGCGATGTCGCTCAGCGTGAGCGGTCGGAAAGTCAGGTCGATCGCCAGCCAGAGCGTCTTCGAGAACGGATAGGTGAGGACGGGGAACGGGATCATGAGCGCGACCAGTCCCCACTTGATCGCGGCCCATGGCACGTCCGGCCAGGTGGCGAGCATCACGGCGCCGGCGAGCAGCACGATCGCCACCTCGGCGCCGATGAAGTTGAGCAGGTAGGCACCAATGAAGTAGTCGCGCTCGCCGCGGTCGAGCAGCAGCTGGCAGGAAGGGCAGGCCGGCCTCATGTGGACCCATTGGCGGAACAGTCCGCCCGTGCCGCAGTTGGGGCAGCGCAGCCGCAGCGCCCGGGCAAGCAGCCGTCCGGGACCGCCCGCCCCCGGGAAATCTCTTCGTTTCATGGGCCTGACCTGGACTCCCGCTTCCAGCCTCGACACCCGCCCGACGCTTCGACCGTGTCTCAGGCGGGCAGCGGACAGGCGAGACGTGTCCAGCGCGGCTCCAGTCCGCGCCGCGCCGCTTCGCTCGTGAGCCACACCGTGCCCGCCCCGCCGATCGCGATGCCCTCGCCCTGCGGCTCGCGCAGGCCGCGCACGTCGAGCGTCACGACCGGCGCGGCTCCGCCGAGCAGTCCCTCCGTGGTGAACACGAGCAGCGTGTGATTCGTCCGCACCACGACCAGCCTGCCGTCCGCCCTGGCCGCCGCTCCCGTCACCCGGTTCGTGCTCCGGCGCGGAGCGGGCGCGAGCTCGCGCACGCGCTCCAGCGTCGCGATCGTTGCCGCGTCCGCAGTGGCCGGCACGCGGTAGAGCGTGATCGCCCGCTGGCGACCCTTCGTGATGATGTAGCGTGATTCGTCGGGCAGGGTGAAGAGCGCCTCGGCGTCCTGCGGGCCATCCGGGTAGCGCAGGCGGAGCGTGCGCAGCAGCGCCGCGCCCGCGCCCGGCACCGGCTCGCGCACCTCGTGGATCGCCACGTGGTCGCGCACCCCATCGTTGTCGCCGATGTCGCCGACCAGCAGGCACGGCTCGCCGGCGCACCGGCCACTGGCGATGTCCTCCCAGTCCGCCAGCTCCAGCCCGGCGATTTCCGACTCGCCCAGCAGCGCGCCGTCCGCGTCGAGCGCGTACAGCCGCGCGCTCGCGCCATCGTTGTGCGTCCAGAACCGCGTCGTGTCCCGCGCGCCGCGCGCCAGCCCGCTCGTCTCCGACAGCGACGACGGCAGCAGTCGGCTCGCCTCGACGATGCAGGCACCGCTGCGCGGGTCCGGCTGCCCGCTGTCCGTGCCCTCGGCCGTGTCCCCGGCGCGGTCGTCGACCCCGGCAGGCCGGCATGCCAGACATATCGGCAACAGCCAGGTCAGTAACAACGCACGCGTGCAGTGCAAGCCGGCCCTCTCGATGGGTGCGGACGTGGTCGGCGCCGGCGTACGGCACTCCGCTCGGGGCCCGACGCGACGCCGGCCGGCCCGGGTAGCAGGAACCATGCTCGGCGCTATGCCTCCACCCGCGTAAACGCCAGCGCCATGCGCGGTTGGTACCGGGCGACCCCGGCCGGCCGGGATTGCCATTGCTGCCGCACACCCGCCACGCTAGATTGTTCCGTGCGTTGATGGCCTGGGGGGACTGGGCGATGCGTCCTGTCCCTCTTTCGCTTGTCAGGGCACAGTTCGGCGGGAACGGTTCCCGCCCCCCGCACGATGATGGTTCGGTCCGGTACTACCGCACTCGACGTCATCAACAAGCACACAGGAGTTCGGTATGCGTACCACCGGAACGGTGAAGTGGTTCAACGACACGAAGGGCTTTGGCTTCATCACGCCCGAGGACGGCTCGAAGGACTGCTTCGTCCACCACACCGCGATCCAGGGTAGCGGCTTCAAGTCGCTGGCCGAGGGTGAGCGGGTCGAGTTCGACATGATCATGGAGGCCAAGGGCCCGAAGGCCGCGAACGTAACGCGCCTCGGCTAGGCTCTCCGGTCGATCACGGGCAGGGGGCCGTGCGCTGATGCGCACGGCCCCTTTCGCTTTTCACGGTGCCCGCCGCGCGCGCCGCCGTTCAGGGCCGGCGCAGGTACGCCTCCACGCTGGCCAGCAGCGAGCTCAGGTCCTCCGCTCCCGGACTTCGGTCGTGCGTCGTGTTGAAAACCAGGACCACGCCCCTGCGGGAGGGCGGATCGAAGTAGAGGAAGGAACGGAATCCACCCTGGGTGCCGGTGTGGCCGATGAGCGCCCGCTCTCCGGCGGATTCGTACCGGAAGAACGAGAGACCCATGGCCACGCCTTCGGCGACGGGCACGACCGGCCGCCACATTTCCTCGAGGCTCGGTCGTGAAAGCACCAGCGAGTAGTCGATCCCGTCGCGCTCGGACGCGGTCAGGAACGCCAGGTATCGCGCCAGGTCCTCGAGCGGCGCGTTCCAGCCGCCGTTCGGAATCGTGATTCCGGGATCGAAGTCAGGGCCGTTGTCGACCGTGGTGTCCCGGCCGGCCGCGCCGCTGCGCACCTCGTAGCCGTGCGCCCGGTCGCGCGCCAGGTGCGGCGGGGTCGTACCGAAGTAGCTGCGATCCAGCTGCAACGGCATGAACAGGTTCTTCTGCACGTACGCCTGCCACGGATCCCCGGATACCTGCTCGATGACGCGCGCGAGGTAGATGAACGCGGGATTCGAGTACCCGTAGCGCGAGCCCGGCTCGAAGAGCAGCCGCTGGTAGGGCATCATGGCGACGAGCTGCTCCCAGGTCGTCGGCTCGAACGGCTGCCAGGCTTCGTCGCGATACGGCCAGGTCGGGTTCTGGAAACCCGCGCTATGGCTGAGCAGCATGCGGATCGTGATGCTGTCGATTTTCCCAAACGGATCGTGCACTCGGCGCAGCTCCGGCAGCCGGCGGGTGATCGGCTCGTCGAGCGCGAGCCGGCCGCGGTCGCGCAGCTGCATGATCGCGATCGCGGTGAGCGTCTTGGTGATCGATCCGTAATGGTAGATCGTGTTGCGATCCACCGGCCGGCGAGCGCTCGCATCGGCGAGGCCGCGGTGGTGCTCCGCGCTGATGCGTCCATCCCGGATGAGCACCATGCTGCCGCCGACCACGGCATCGCGTGCGAAGTAGCGGTCGAAGCGGCGGGTCAGCTCCGCCCAGTCCGTACGGGCCGCCAGGTCCCGCGAAGAGAATGCCGCGGATCTCTCCAGGCGCATCGCCGGCTCCGTACCCCGCCCCTGGACCGGTACGGCCGCGGCCAGGAACAGCCACGACCCGAAGGCGACGTACCGTCTCACCCGCCACCTCATCGTTCACCTCTGCGTGGAAGGGCCTACAGGTCGGTGCGGATGGCCCAGAGATCCGGGAAGGCCTGCCGCCCGACCGTGGTGCGCAGGTACTCCGCGCCGGCTGTGCCGCCCGTGCCGATGCGCAGCCCGATCGTGCGCTCGACCATCTTCACGTGCCGGTACCGCCATTCCTGCACGCCCTCATCCAGGTCCACCAGCCGCTCGCACATCTCGCGCACATCGGCATCTCGTCGGTACAGCTCGAGCAGCAGCCGCTGCAGCTCCGGCGAAGCCTCGACCGGCTCGCGCACGTCACGATCGAGCTGCGCAGCCGGAACCGGATGCCCCGCGCGCGCGAGATAGTGCAGGAAGGAATCCCAGATGGACGGCCTGAGGTACCGTTCCTCGAGCCAGGCCCGGGGCGTGCTGCCGGACGGGTAGTGATCGACCGCCCGGCGCTGCTTCTGTCCCAGCGTGAACTCGAAGGCGCGGAACTGATACGACTGGAATCCGCTCCCGGATTCGAGCCGGTCGCGGAAGCTGAGGAACTCGAGCGGTGTCATCGTCTCGAGTACGTCGAGCTGGTGCACGAGCACCTTCAGCACGGTGAGCACGCGCTTCAGCGTATGCCGCGCGCGCGCGGCATCGCCGTGCTCGAGCAGCTGCTGCATGCGGTCCAGCTCGTGCAGCATCTCCTTGAACCACAGCTCGTACACCTGGTGCACGATGATGAACAGCATCTCGTCGTGCTCGCCGTCCGACACGGGCGTCTGCAGCGAGAGCAGCTCCTCCAGCCGCAGGTAGCTGTAGTACGTGATCGGCATGTCCGTGGTGTCCCGGTTCGGGTGACCGCGTCCGGTAACGGGCACCGGTCGCACGGCCGCGGGCGCCGCGGGGCCCGGCCATGGACGCAAGATCGACGGCCGCCGTCCCGCGGGCAAACGGCGATCCACGAGCCGCGCGCTGGTCCCGGGTTTGCGCTGGTCGCAGCGTACCCATTTCGCGGAGAACGCCATGCGCAACCTGATCCGTCTGTTCGGCGCCGGCTACGGCGCCAAGAAGCTGGGCGGCGGCTGCATCAGCACGATCGTCATCTTCCTGATCCTGTACTGGCTGCTCGGCCGCGTGCTCTGACGGACGGCCACGTTCCTGCCCGGCGACGACGCCGATCTCCGCTCGTTGCTCGCCCCGCGCCCCCGCGTGAGCATACCCTGGCCGCACGACCGTAGCGGGCCCGAAACGCTTGCCCCCACGCAGGGAGGAATACCTCATTCAGCACCGGCGCTCCGCCGGGCTGCCAAGTCGACCCCTGTGGCTCACTGCCTTTGCGGGCGCAATCCGTTCTCCTGGAGGGATGATGTTGCCGTCGTGCGCGCTGATCTTCGTGGCCGGACTGGCAGTCGGCGCCGTGCCCTCCGCGGTCCACGCTCGCGACCCCGTTTCCGAGCCTGCCTCCGCGGTTGCTGCGGGTGAGCACGCGGGTCGAGCGGCTGCGGATCCGATCGTCGCGAACGAGAACCGGGTCCCGGCCGGCACCCTGCACGACGGTGTGCTCACGGTGCGCCTGGAGGCGCGTGAGGGACTCTGGCGCCCGCAGGCGGAGGACGGCGGGAGCGTGGTGGTGCAGGCGTTCGGCGAGGTCGGAAAAGCGCCGCAGATCCCGGGGCCGCTGCTGCGCGTGCGCGCCGGGACACGCATCGACGTGAGCGTGCACAATACCCTCGGGGAGGCGCTCGTGGTCTACGGACTGCACGCGCGACCGGGCACGGCGGAGGACACGCTGCACGTGGCGCCGGGCGCCACCCGCCACGTCAGTTTCGCGACGGGCGAGCCGGGCACGTACTACTACTGGGGCACGACCACCGGCCAGCCGATCGACGCCCGCAGCGGGCCCGACAGCCAGCTGAACGGTGCGTTCATCGTCGACCCGCCGACCGGACCCATTCCCGCTGACCGGATCTTCGTGCTGGGTCTGTGGTTCCAGGAAGCGGACGCGACCGCGCCGGAGCCCCACGGCGAGCGCGAGATCATGGTGATCAACGGCAAGTCATGGCCGCACACGGTACGCCAGAACTTCACGGTCGGCGACAGCGTCCGCTGGCGCTGGCTGAATCCGACTGTCAGCTCGCACCCCATGCACCTGCACGGGTTCTATTTCCAGGTACAGGCGCGTGGTGACTGGACGGCGGCTCAGCCGGTGCCGGCGACGCAGCAGCCGTGGGTCGCTACCGACCTGATGCTGCCGGGCAGCACGATGGACATCCGCTGGACGGCGGAGCGCGAGGGCAACTGGGTGTTCCACTGCCATTTCGCGTTCCACGTGTCCGATGAGCTGTACCTGGCGCCGAAGGCCGGCAGCGGCGACCACGCCGGTCACGGCGGGGCGCAGCCGCATGCCATGGCCGGGCTGGTGCTGGGCATGCACATCGCGCCGAACCCGCTCGTGCTCGCC
>DATHVV010000098.1:0-16397 GCA_035461105.1 Longimicrobiales bacterium
TACTCGCAGACGACGCACTTGCCGCCCAGCTCCTCGCGCGCGCGCAGCGCCTCGAGCAGCGTGTCCGTGCGGAACGTCTCGACCGGATCGTCCACGCGCGCGATGCCCACCTCGAGCGCCAGCCGCGCCGACGGCTGGAGCCGGCCATCGGCGGCGACGTAGAGCACGCCGTCGCCATCGGCGGGCGCGAGCCGCGCCTCGGTGCTGATGCCGTCCGCCGCGATCAGCCGGAAGAGCTGCGGCGCCGCATCGATCTCGACCTGCAGCGGCAGCGTCTCCGCGATCGCCAGGATGCCGCGCAGCGCGTGGTCCAGGTGCACGCCGCGCACCGGCGCCGCGCCATCCGGGCCGTAGAACGAGATCGTCCAGGTGTGCGCGCCCGCGCCCACGATCGCGTCGGCGATCGCGCCCAGCCGCGGCAGCGCCTCGGCGCTAACGCGCGTCAGCACGTCCACGCCCAGGCCGACCGCGCGCGCGTCGCGCACCGCGGTGAGCGCGCTCACGTCCACGTCGTCCTCGATCTCGAAGCGCATGCGCTGCAGCCCGGCGTCCTTCAGGTCCGCGAGCACGTGCGGCGTGGCCTGGTCGATGCCCGGGTCGAGGCGGATGCCCAGCCCGATGCGCGCGCCGTGCTCGATCAGCACGCCCACGTCCGTCCTCCGGAGCGGCCGGCCCACCAGCAGCACGCCGATCCGGCCGAAGCAGCGCAGCTCGTTCAGCAGCCGCATCGCCTCCAGCGTCGACAGGTCGTCGCGCCAGGGGTGCGCCGGCGTGCGGTCCCGCCACGCCTCCCACACCACCAGCGTGGGCGTGGGCTGGGGACGCTCGGCCGGCACGGATGCGATCTGCGACATGGCGGCTCGCCTGCCTGAGGGGGTACGACGGCTGCGTCAAGCTAGGACCGCGCGCGGGATCGTGCTGTCGGGAGCGCGCCGAAGGAGGGTCGGGGTATTTCCGACACTGCAGGACCGAACGGGCCAGCCGGCGGCAGACGCGAGCGCGGTGCGGCACGGCGGCGACCGGGCGCCCCTCCCGCTCACGGGAGCCGTGCCGTCCGCGCGGTCCTCCGCCCCGTCACGGCACGTGGCGTGCGACCTCCTCACCCGCCGCGCGGCAGATCGCGGCACCCGTGTACCGGCGGCCCCCGGGCCGCTACCGAGGAGGAGGCAGGAAATGGCGCGTTGCGAGGTCTGCGGGAACGACTACGACAAGACTTTCGATGTGAGCATGCGGGGCGCGTCGCATACATTCGACAGCTTCGAGTGCGCGATCCACGCGCTGGCCCCCCGCTGCGAGCACTGCGAGTGCCGCATCATCGGGCACGGCCTCGAGGCGGGCGACGGACGCATGTTCTGCTGCGACTCGTGCGCCGAGCAGTCCGGCGTTTCCGGGCTCCGTGACCGGATCTGACCATGGGCCCACGTGCAGGTGACCTGGCGGGCCCGCGGCCGGGCGGGGTCCACCACGTGGCGGGTCCACGGCCGGACGGGGTCGACCCCGTGGCGGGCCCCCGGCCGGGCGGGGGCCACCCCGTGACGGGTCCACGCCCGGACGGGGTCGACCCCGTGGCGGGCCCCCGGCCGGGCGGGGTCGTCCTCGCGGCCGGTCCACGGGCGGGCGGCGTCCACCCGCTGCTGCTGGTCGCGCTGGTCGCGGCCTTCGTGCTGATGGTGGTGGCCGGCTTCGCAGTGATCCCCCTGGTGCTCGTGCTGCTGGTGCTCGTGCTGATGAGCCGGTGGCCGATGAAGGGGCGGGGCGGCTGAGCGATCCCGCGGGTCGGCTCGGCAGCCCCTGACAGGCGGCTCGCGCGGTCGCTGCCGGAGGCGCGGCGATCGCTGACGGGGCGGCGCTGCGATCGTGCCGGCAGGCGGCTCCGCGGCCCATTGGTCCGCGCTGCGGCCTGCGATCCGGCGGCCCGGTGGTCCGCCGTGCCGCCGGGGGTCTTCCTGTCCTCCGAAACGGACGGAGGCAGTCCTATCGCGGGGTCGGCCGGCGCCAGCGTTCTGCCGGAAAGTGGCGGAATTACGCGGTTTCCCGCGGCGTCTGGGAGCGGCACGCAACCTGACTTCTGTTATGGCGACGGCAGGGACTCTCGAGCAGGATGAGGACGATATGTGGAGAGCGACAATGCTGGCCGCCGGACTCGCAGTCGCGGTCGGGAGCATCGCCCCGGATGCGGCGCTGGCGCAGGCCAAGACGAAGGACAAGGGCAAGACGACGGAGCGGTTCGAGAACCGCGACCGCCGCGGCAACGACCGCACGAGCGACCGCCGCGTCCAGGACCAGCGCCGGATCGAGGAGCAGCGTCGGCTCGAGGAGCGGCGCCGGATCGAGGCCCGGAGCCGGACCGACGCGGAGCGTCGCGTCGCGGACCGCGTGCTGCGACCGGTCGATCCGCGCAACAGCGACCGCAACCGGGACTGGGACCGCGATCGCGACTGGGACCGCAATCGCGACTGGGACCTGAACCGGCGTGACAGCCGCATCTACCGCGATGACGACTTCTACCGGCGCAACCAGAACGGGCCCGCGTTCTGCCGGAGCGGCGCCGGGCACCCGGTGTACGGCCGCCAGTGGTGCGCCCGCAAGGGCTACAGCCTCGGCACGCGGGACCGCTGGGAGCGCGTCTCCTGGAACGACGTGATCTTCGGGCGGCGCGACCGGCGCTACGACGACCGCAGCCTCGGTCGCACCGTGCTGGGCGACATCCTCGGCCGCACCATGCTGGCACGGCTCGACAGCCACGCCCGCTACGTGGGCGGCGGCACGCTCAACGGCCGCTGGCTCGACGACCGGAACGGCCCGCTCATCCTGCAGGTCTATGCCGGGCGCACACCCCTGGCCGAGTTCGTGGACGCGAACCGTGATGGCCGCACCGACTACATCATGGTGAATCGCGGCACCCGCTGACGGCGCGCCACACAGCGATTCGCCAGGAGAAAGCGGTCGTCCGGGGAGGACGGCCGCTTTTTCTGTTGATGGGCATCCGGATGCGCATTTCCGGGTGAGCCGGATCGGCATCCGGATGCGGATTTCCGGGTGGGCCGTAATGGCATCGGCATCCGGCCACGCCTCCCCGGTGAACCGAAATGGGCATCCGGATGCGCATTTCCGGTGCGAGGAAAGCCCGCCCCGCTGGTTACCACCGTCAGGAATCTGGCCGCCGCCCCGGCCGCGTGGCATAATATCCGGATCATGAAATTGCTGATCATCGACGACGACGTCCTGATCCGTGAGTACGTGGAGCGCGGGCTGCGCGACGACGGCTATACGGTGGACGGCGCGGAGACGGGCGGCGAGGGTGCGCTGATGGCGCGGCTGGCGCCGTACGACGCGATCGTGCTGGACGTGCAGCTGCCGGACCTGAGCGGATACCAGGTAGCGGAGCTGCTGCGCGCGGAGGGGCAGACCACACCGATCCTGATGCTCACGGCGCAGACCGCGACGGAGTCGCTGGTGCGCGGGCTCGATGCCGGCGCCGACGACTACCTGACGAAGCCGTTCGAGCTGGCCGAGCTGCGGGCGCGGCTGCGGGCGCTGCTGCGCCGGGGCGGCGCCCAGCGTACCGAGAACGTGGCGATCGGCGGGCTCGAGCTCGACCGGATCCGCCACCGCATCACGATCGATGGCGGCGCGATCCGGCTGACCCCGCGCGAGTACCGGCTGCTCGAGTACTTCATGCTGCACCCGGAGCGCGTCGTGACCCGCACCGACCTGCTCGAGAAGGTGTGGGAGATCCACTTCGACCCGCACTCGAACATCGTCGACGCGCACGTCACGCGGCTGCGCCAGAAGCTGCGCCGCCATCCGGCCGCACCGCAGATCGCGACCGTGCGCGGCTTCGGCTTCATGCTGACCGCCGAGCCCGTGCTCGAGGGCCAGCCGGACTCGCGCTGAGCCTACCGGCCGCGCCGCTCCACCCGCAGCGCCTCCAGCTCCAGCATCTCCGTGCCCGTCGCCAGCTCGAACGTGAGCGGCACCGGCACGGTCGCATCGATCGCCTCGAGCGATGAGGGCGCGACCGTGAGCGTGTAGCGGCCCGGGCGGAGCCGGCTCACGTAGAACGTGCCGTCGGAGAACGTCGTGGTCTCGACCGGCACGTCGCCCGCCGCCGCGAGCAGTAGCTTTAGCCCCGCCAGGGTCGGGACGCCCGGCCCCGCGACCAGCGATCCCGCCAGCTCGCGCGTCTGCACCAGCGGCAGATCCAGCCGCACCGCCGTGTTCGGGATGATGCGCGTGGCGGTGCGCGCGCGCGCCGGCATGACCGACGGGTCGGCGATGCGCAGCGAATCCACCGTCACCGCGGTCTCCACGTACGGCAGCAGGCGCCACACCACGTAGCGGCCGCGCGCGTCCGTCGTGGTCGGCGCGCCGGCCACGAGCAGCGGCACGTCCGGCAGCGGGGTGTCGCCCGGACCGAGCACGCCGTCGCCATCGCGGTCCAGGAACGCGGTGCCGCGCACGCCGCCGTAGCCGACGCGCCCGAGCGCCTCGCCCTGCACGCCGCCGCCCGGCGCGAACGCGGCGCTGCCGGAGAGCGCGAGCGTACTGGTGGGATCGGCGTCGCGCGCGGCCGCGAGCCGGGCGCTCGACTGCGCGGGCCCGATGCGGCTGTGCCAGCCGAGCGAGACGGAGGCGCCCGCGTCGCGGCTCCAGCGCACCGTGCCCGCCAGGTTCGCGAGCGGCCGCGGCTGCACCGTGCCGCCCGCCTCCAGGATCTCGATGCCGAGGCGGCTCGCGCCGATGCCGGCGAGCACGGTCGGCCGGAGCCGCGCGCCCACGCCCAGGAACCGAGCGGCGTGCGCGCTCACCAGGTCGCGCGTCGCGACCGCCCGGTCGTAGCGCAGCTCGCTCATGCCGCGCGCGTTCACCAGCTGCGCGCCCGTGCGCCAGCGCTCCAGCGGCCCCGCGGTACGACCCAGCGCGCCCGCGTTCAGGCGCAGCTGGTGCACGCGTCCGTCGCGCGCGCCGACCCGGCGCTCGAGCCACGCATCGACGTCGTAGCGGTGCCCGGCCTCCGCGACCGCGGCCAACCGGCCGTAGCCCGGCGTCGCGACGTCGGCGTGCACGCGCGCGGTGGTGCGCTCGCCCAGCCAGCCGACCAGGTTCGCGCGGTAGAGCGCGCGCGGCATGAGCTGCAGCTCGCCGACGAGGCGCGTGCCGGTCGTGAAGCTCGCGAGCGCGTACGGCCGCAGGTCGCGGCCCGCCGAATCCTCGAACGCCTCCGCGCCGGTGCCCAGTGTGAGCGTGCTCAGGATGCCCCAGCGCACGTCGCCGTGCAGGTAGCCGTCGCAGTCGTCGCGCGGGCAGACGCCGCCCCCCACCGTGTACTCCAGGCGACGCTTCTCCAGCAGCGTCACCGGCGTCTGATACACGAACCGCTGCACCACCTCCTCGCCGGCCGGGCCGTACATGCGCACCTCGACCGGCGTCGCGCCCAGGCGCAGCGGCACCGACACCGGCGCGCGCGCGTCCTCCGAGTAGCCGAGCAGCTGGCTGCCCTGCACCACCTCGTACTGCCAGCCCGGCGGCAGCTCCGGCTGGAGCTCGATCTCGCCCAGGTCGTAGTTGCGCGCGTACGGCGCGTTCGTCAGCTCGGCGCCGCGCACGTAGCGCGCAAACATGCCGTGCGTGATGATGTCGCCCACCTCCGCCTGCGCGATCCAGCGCGAGCGCGCGAACGCGCGGTGATAGCGCAACGCCCCGTCGCGCACGCGCTCCCCGCCGTCGCGGCCTGCCTCGAAGCGCGCCGAGCCGGTCAGGCCGCCGCCCAGCAGCGCACTGCCGAGCTGCAGCCGGCCGGTCGTGAGCGACGTCGGGTCGAGCCCGTTCGTCGCGACCTCCCAGTCCACCACGCCGACGCCGCTCGCCGTGCTCTCGCGCAGGTTCGCGCGGGCCGCGGCGTCACGCGCGCCGCGCGGCTGCAGCACCGAGCGGCGCAGCTCCAGCTCGAGCCGGTGCTGCGCCGGGAACGGCGGCTCGCGGGTGAACGTCACCACCAGGCGCGCGAAGTCCACCAGCGCCGCGCCCTCGAGCAGTTCCGCGATGCGCTCGCCGCGCAGGTACACGTCCGCGCCCACCTGCACCAGCTCGGCGGGCGCGAGCGCGACGCTGTCGCGCGCCAGCCGCAGCGTGCGCGTCGTCACGTCCAGCGTGGCCCGGGCGCCGCCCCGGCGCGGCACCTCCCAGCGCCCATCGGCGACGCGCACCGGGTAGCCCAGGAAGCGCAGCACGCTCTCGAGCGGCAGCAGCACACTGCCCGCCGAGTCGACCAGCACCAGCACGGTGAGCGGCGGAAGTCGCTCCGCGGCGATCTCGAAGAGTCCCTGGTCGTAGCTGCCGGGAGGATCGACAGGCGCCGCGCTCGGGTCCTGCGCCGGCAGCGTGCCCGGAACGAGCAGCGCAGTCAGCGCGAGCACGCGCCGCACGGGCAGGGTGAGCACGCGCCGCACGGTCACCGCGAGCACGCGCCGCATGGGCAGGGTGAGCCGACGCGGCGTGATCCCGGCGCTGCCGCCTACCCCGTTCGCGGCGATGCCGCGCAGCCCGTTCGCGGCGTTGTCGCGCAGCCCGTTCGCGGCGAGGAGACAGCCGGAGGCGGCGCGCGCGCGCCCGAGTGCAGCCGCGCACGACGTCGCCCGGGACACGTCAGTACACCTGGACGATTATGAGCGTGACGGTGCCGACGTAGGCCGCCGCCGGCTGCGCCGGCGCGACCGTGAGCGCAGCGCCCACGAACACGCGCAGCATCGTGCCCGGCGGCCAGACGCGCGTGGGGTGGCAGTTGCCGCTCCCCACCGTCTGCATGCACGCCCGGAACGGACCGGCCGCGGGGTTGAACGCGACCGGCGTGCAGGTCACGCCCGCGCTCTCGACGCAGCGCGCGCCGTAGCGCGCGTCGTCGAAGCTGATCGGCAGCGTGGCGCCGGCACCGTCGCTCAGCTCGGTCGGGAGCGTGAGCGTGAAATCGACGCCGCGGTTGCCGGCCACCGCGAACGCGAACTCGCCGGCGTGCACGGTGCCGCTCTGCGGCGCGATCGCCGCCGGCACCTCGTGCAGCACCGTCTGCCCCGCCAGCGGCGTCACCGCGCCGAACGCCAGGTCGCGCACGCCGCCGCCCGCCGGCGACTGCACCGGCAGCGTCGCCTGGACCCGCACCGGCTGGGCGGACGCGGGCGCCGCGAACGTGGGCAGCAGGAGCGCGAGCCGGGCGGCGCGGCGGAACGTACGCTGGAGTGCGGAGCGACGCGGGCCGCGCCCTCCCGGGCCCGCCGCCACGCCGCGCGCTCCGCCGTCGCGAACGCCGTGCATCATTCGCTCACCGCCACCACGCCCTCCACCGCCGGGGCGGCGATCAGGTTCGCCTGGCCCAGCTCGGGACGCTCGGTCTCGAGCACGTAGCGCACGCGCGCCCCGCGCGCATCCGCCGCGCTCGCGAGCGGGAACGTGAAACGGCGCCGCAGCGTGCGGTAGATCGAGAGCACGTCCTCCTGCTCGGCGAGGACCCGGCCGTCGGCCGCCTCGAGGCGCAGGCGCACGCGGCCCAGCCAGGCCGCGCTGCCGCCGCGCTCCAGGTCGAGCGTGAGCTGCACGCCGTCGCCGGTCGCGCGCGCATCGCTCCCGGTCACGATCGCGCTCGTGGTGAGCGTGCCCTTCCGGTAGTTCAGCGAGCCGACCACGATGGTGCGCATCGTGATCGCGACGCTCACGTCCGGGCGCACCTGCTGCTCGACCGCCGGCTGCCCGCCGACCGCCGTCACCAGCACGCGCGACCAGTACTCGCCGTCCGGCAGGTCCGCGGGCGGCTGCGCCAGCACGCGCACGACCTGCTGCTGACCGGGCTGCAGCACCAGCCGGCGCGGGAACGCGCGCAGCCACGGCGTCGCCGCCGGCTCGCCCGCGGGCGCCACCGCCACCAGCGGCACCGTCACCTCGCCGGCACTGTCCGACTGCGGGTACCCGTACGCGAACGAGATCTCGATCTCTTCGGGGTGCGGGTTCGGGTTGTAGAGCGTCATGCTGCCCGCGCGCGTCCGGTGATCGAGGAACAGCGACATCGGGCTCACCGAAACGGCGCGCGTCGCGGCCGCGCCCGCGATGAGCAGCAGCACCGCGACGAGCGCGGCACGCACGCGTCGGTTTCCGGCGCGGACGCGCGCAGCCCTGCGATGACGTCGCATTCCAGTCACTGTTCAGGTTCCGGTCTGTACCGTCATCACCGTGACGGTGGCCGTGTAGCGCCCCGCGGGCTGGCCCGGGGCCGGCAGTGCGGTCCCGCCCAGAAAGATACGTGCTTCGTCGGCGTTCGGGTTGAGTCTTATCGTGAACGGCTGCGCGGGATCGAAGCGGACCTGACGGTTGCGGATCTGCCAGAGCCCGTCATCCGCCGCGAACACCAGCGGGACGCGGGCGCCGCCGGGACCCGCCAGGTGATCCGGCAGCGTGAACACCACCGACGTCGTGCCCTCCCCCTGCAGCCGCACCTCGCCGCGACGCACGACGTCCGTCGATGCGACACGCGCCGGGACGCCCGGCGCGAGCCTGCCGAAATCGAGCGGCTGTGTCGGCACCAGCAGGAAGGGAGTCTGCCCGGCCACATCACCGGGCTCCAGCAGCGCGGCGCCGAACGCTCCCAGCAGCGTCGCCAGCAGCCAGCCGCGCATTCGCTCCCTCCCCTGCCGTGTCCCCATGGACCGCGTCATCCGCGGGGCGGTGCCGCACTACCCGCTCAGCGTGCCGTGATGACGATCGTAAGGCTGCCCGAATAGCTGCCCGCGGCCACCGACTGTACCGCCGCCGCGGTGATCTCGCCACCCACCCCGACCGTCGCGGTCGCGAGCCCGGCCAGCGTGTTGTCCAGCGCGAACGTCGCCGTGCTGCACTCGCTCGCCGCCGACCAGCCCGTGCCATCGTCGTACGCGCAATTCAACGTCACCGCCAGCGCGGCACCGTTCGGACCCGACAGCGTCGCCGGAACACTGCTGAACGTGATGTCGACGTCGCCATTGAACGTCGCCGTGCGGAGCGCAGCGCCCGCGCCGCCCGCCGGGTCCACCACGTTGTCCGCCACCCGGCTCAGGCTGCCGAACTCCACGTCGCCCGTGCCCGTGATCGACGCGTACGCGTCGACCGTCGCCGTGACGTTCACCTGGCCCGTCGCCAGCTGGGCGCTCGCTCCGGCCGGCACCAGCAGGACCGCGGCCGCCACCGCGAATAGTGCCTTCCTCGACATGCTCATTTCCCCCGTGTTGGATTCCCCCGGCCGCCCGCTCGCGGCTACGGGAAGGAATCTGTTCCCCGGCACATGACGGGAGTTGCAACTTTTCATGACGATTTCGTCATGGCAGGGGGGTCGGCGGGTCCGGGGGCGTGCGCCTGTCTGGATGGGCCGGGCGGCGCGCGCGCGGGGCATGTCTGGATGCCGGGCGGCACCCGCGCGCGGCATGCCTGGATCGGCCGGACGGCACCCGCGCACGAACGCAAAGACGGGAGGCCGCGCCACCCGCGCCGCCTCCCGCCTCATTGCCCAGCCCCGCCCGGCCGAGGGCCGAGGTTCCCTATCCCTATCCCTATCCCTATCCCTAGTTCTTGAGTGCCCTGATGTCCGCCGGCAGCTCGAACGTGGTTGCGGGGGGCGCCACGAACTCGATCGCGGTGATCGTGAGCACCTGCTCCATGCCCATGATCTGGATGACGGTCTTCGTCGGCACGGTGATGCCGTCGAACTCGCGGTACTCCTGGACCAGGCTGGTCGCCTCGACCGTGCCCATCTCGGACTCGGCCTTGGCGGTGCTGCCGACGATCAGGCCGGTGTCGACGCTGTAGCACTCGAAGCTCTCGCGGCCGGACGGCCAGACCAGCCGCACCCTGTAGCACGCCTGGCCGGCCATCTCGGTCTGCTCGACGGTCTCGGCGCTCTGGAACTTGTCGATCAGGCGGAGCGCGGAGTCGAAGTGCGCCTCGTCGGTGATCTGCTTGAGCTCCTCGCCGGTGATGATGCGCGGACCCTGCATCGGGTTCGTCGCCCAGGCGGTCTCGCCGTCGTAGCCCTGCGTGATCTCGCCCATGCCGGCCACGTTGATGCGGACCAGGTTGAGGTTCGGGCGGGCGGTGAAGACCTCGAGCTCGCCGGTGAGGCCCATCGCCGGGATCGCGTAGGTCCCGGTGCTGTGCATGCCCGGCAGTTTCGCGAAGGCGGCCTCGCCGCCGATGGCCTGGTTGTACTTCGCCATCACGTCGGCGGCGGCCGGCAGCTCCTGCGCCGGCAGCACGGCCGGCGCCAGCACGAGCGCGGCCGCGATGGCAAGCCGGCGCGTGCCGGCGCGAAGCGTCGCATTGATCATCTCGAGACTCCTGTGCTGGTTCGTTCGTGCGAGCCGCACCGGCCAGCTTCCGGTACGCGGTCGTTGCCGCGACGCGGCGCCGGGCGCCGCCTCCTCAGCCCCGCGGCGGCTCCGCGTCCCGCGGAGCGCCGCACTTCCTCTCAGTCCCCGGGCCCGGTCGCGATCCAGCGCAGCGCCGCCTCGAGCGGCGCATCGCGGCCGGCGCGCACGTCGTCGATGCGCAGCGGCACGGTCTCGTCGGGCAGCACGCCGCGTCCCTCGACGCGGCTGCCGTCGATCACCAGGTAGTCGGCGATGGCCTGCATCAGCACGTCCCCGTTCGGCAGCGCCCCGGCCATGGCCGGCAGCGCCTGGCCGGAGGTCACCTCGCCGAACACGCGTGCCCGGCCGATCGCCTGCATGCCGGCCGCGAAGATCTCCGACGTGCTCGCGCTCATCAGGTCCACCAGGATCGCGAGCCGGCCGCCGAACACCTCGACCGGCTGGCCGCGCGGGTTCACGCGACGCGGGTTCAGCACGAAGCGCAGCTCGGTCGTGCGCGTGCGCATCATGCCGAGCGCGCTGCGCGTGTCGACGAAGTGGCCGCCCACGCCCATCACCATGCCGGCGACGCCGCCGGGGTTGCCGCGCAGGTCGATCACGATGCCGCGGCACGCGCGCAGCTCGTCGATGGCCGCATCCAGCTCGGCCGCGAGCGGCGTCATCCAGACCGAGAGCGCGAGCACACCGACGCAGCCGTCCGCCGTTTCGAGCCGCTCCGTGCGCAGCTGCGCGAACATGGCCGGCAGGTTGCCGAACCGGACCATGCGCGCGGCGGCAGCACGGAACGGCAGGTCGACCGGGACCGTGTCGCGGCCGCGCACCAGGCCGACCTGCATCGTGTCGCCGATCTCGCCGCGCAGCATCCCGTTCACGCCGTGCAGGAAGCGGGACTCCGCGAGCTGGCGCTCGCGCGCGTCGCCCAGGGCCTCCAGGCGGTCGAGCGCCCCGCCCACATCCACTGCCGCGAGCCGCGCCACCGCGGCGCCCGATGCGATCCCGGCCGCGGCCGCCGCGCCCTCCGGCCTCACCCGCCAGGCCACCAGCCGGCCGTCCACGATGCGCAGCTCGAGGCCGGCATCCGCCGGCGGCCGGTCCGCGCCGCCATCGGCCGCGCGCTCGGCTGCACGCTCCGGCGTGAGCGACGGCACCGCATCCCGCGGGATCACCACGTAATGCGAGACGCCCAGCCGCCCGACCATGTCCATGATCACGCGCCGCAGCTCCGCGTCGGAGCCCGCCGCGAGCGCCTCCGGCCGCAGCTCCGCGCGCACCGCGTCCCAGTCCTGCCCGCCGAACGTCGTGTCGTAGTGGTGGTTCCGAACCCGCACCCAGGCGGTGTCGAAGCTCGCTACCGCGAGCTCGAGGTCGAAGGGCGCGGTCGCCGCGGCCTCGCCGGTGGCCGCGCCGCTCGCGGGCGGGCCTTCCAGCGCCGCCCGGGAGGCCTCGCCGGTCGCGGGCGCGCGCAGCGGCGCCGGGGCACACGCCCACGAGGCCGCCAGCGCGGCGACGAGCGGCAGGGCCCGGAGGGGACGTCGGCTCAAGAGATCTCTGGGATCGGGTGGAAAAGAACGGACCCGCGGAAGCTAGCGGGCTGGCCGGGAGAGGTGAAGGGCGGGTTCGGGAACCGGCTGCGCAGTGGTCACCGACCCCCCGGGGAGCGAACGGAACCAGGGAGTCGGCGGCCACTGCGCACTTCGCTAAGGGTCCGACGCGTACTTCCCCATACGTGCAATCCGCGGACCGCCGGACACGGCTTCGGCCCAGCCCGGGTCCAGGCGACGCCGGCGCTCAGGCCTGGAGCAGGGACTGCAGCTTGTCGCGGTAGCCGCGGCTCGAGGTCAGGCGCGTGCCGTCCTCCAGGATCAGCACGTAGTCGCCCTGGAACAGCGGCTCCAGCTCCTTGATCCGGTCCATCCGCACGATCGTCGAGCGATGGATCCGCACGAAGTGGCCGGGGTCGAGGCGCGCCTCCAGGTTGCTCATCGTGTCGCGCAGCAGGTACTGCCGGCCACCCGCGTGGATGCGCACGTAGTTGGACGCCGCCTCCAGCCAGTCGATGTCCTCGACCCGCAGGATCAGGATGCGGCCGCCGGAGCGGACCACGATGCGCTCGAGGTACTCGTCGCGGCCGCGCAGCTCGCCGAGCAGCGCCGCCAGCCGGTCCTCCATGTCGCTCCGCTTCCGGCCGCGGATCTGGATGCGGGCGCGCTCCATGGCGCGCCGGAACCGCTCCGCGTCGAACGGCTTGAGCAGGTAGTCGATGGCGTGGGCGTCGAACGCGCGCAGCGCGAACTGGTCGTACGCGGTGCTGAAGATCGTGAGCGGCATCCGGTCGATGCCCACGGCTTCCACGACGCCGAAGCCGTCCAGCCCCGGCATCTGCACGTCCAGGAAGACCAGGTCGGGCGCGAGCGTCTGGATGTGCTCGACCGCCTCCGGACCGTCCCCCGATTCCCCGACCACCACCATGTCCGGCTCGCTCTCGAGGTGCAGCCGCACCCCATCGCGCGCCAGCGGCTCGTCGTCCACGATCAAAACCCGGATCTGCTCCATGCCTTACACTCCTGGTTGGCAGGGCGGCCGTACTGTCAGGATCACGCCGCCTCAGGCGCTGCGCGCATCGCGCAGCGCGCGCTCGTCGACCGGCTCGGCCACGCTCATGCGCAGCGGCAGGCAGACGCACGTGCGCGCCCCGCCTTCGGGCGCGTTCTCCAGCACCATCTCGTACTCGTCGCCGTACAGCTGCTCCAGCCGCGCCCGCGTGTTCGCCAGGCCGATGCCCATGCCGCCATCCTCCGAAACCGGCCGCAGCCCGGCCCCGTTGTCCTGCACCACCAGCTCGAGCCGCCCGGCCCGCGCCGTCGCCGAGATGTCGATGCGGCCCGCGCCCGGCTTCTGCGCGATGCCGTGACGGATCGCGTTCTCGACCAGCGGCTGCAGCACCAGCGACGGCACCTCCGCGTCCAGCAGCTCGTCCGGCACCTGGAGGCGCACCGTCAGCCGGTCCTTGAAGCGCGTCTGCTCGATCTCCAGGTAGCGCTGCAGGAACGAGATCTCGTCGCGCAGCGGCACCAGCTGTTCCGGGTGCTCGAGCGAGATCCGCAGCAGGTCGCTGAGCAGCGCCAGCGTGCGCACCACCGTGTGCTTCTCGCCCTTCAGCGCCAGCACCGAGATCGCGTTCAGCGTGTTGAACAGGAAGTGCGGGTTGATCTGCATGCGCAGCGACTCGAGGTTCGCGCGCGCCAGGCCGGCCTCCAGCCGCGACGCCTTGAGCGCGAGCTGCGCCGCCGCCCGCTCCCGCTCCCGCAGCCGGTGCGCATAGTCGATCGCGTGGTCCACGCCCACGATCGCCCAGTAGAAGATGATTTCGACGATGAAGTAGATGCCGAGCAGCCGCGACAGGTAGGCCGCGAAGTCGCGCGAGCCGCCCCCGTACGTGAGCTGCTGGCTGATGTAGCTGGAGACCACCAGGTGCACCCCGGCGAACACGATCCCGGCCGTCACGTGCACGAGTGTGTTGCGCCGCCAGCGGCTGCCCTCCAGCGCGAACCGCCGCGACAGCCAGAGCACGGCCGGCAGGAGCGCCGCCAGCACGTACCACCAGGGCATGGTGGACGCGAACGCATGTCCCCATTCCGCCGGCCGGCCGGCCGCCGCGAACCCGATGTGCACCTGCGTGCCCTCGAGCAGCCCGAGCACGGTGCAGCCCGCCAGCACGCTCAGCCAGAGCCGCCAGCTGCGCAGCTCCAGCCAGCCGCGGCCCGGCTCCGGCATCGCTTCGACGCTCTCACTCATGCGCTTACGCTAACCCCCTTCGCGGGCCCGCTCAACGTACCCGGGAGGAGCGGCCCCGCCCGAGGGACGGAATGGCCCGCCCAGAAGACCGGGCGGGCGCCCCCGGGGTCGGCCGGACCGCCCTCGGGGGATCGCACCGCCCGGCGCTGTTGTGCGGCTACCACGCACCCCGCAACTTCCGGCGTCCTTCACGAGTGACGCCCATGAACCTGAGACTGCTGGCGCTGGCGCTCCCGGCGCTGCTGCCGCCCTCGCCGATCGGCGCGCAGATACCGGAAACGCTGCCGCTCGTGCTCACGCTGCCCGGCAGCACGCGCGCGCTCGCGCTCGGCGGCGCCTACCCGATCGGCCAGACCGGAAGCGACGCCATCTTCTACAACCCCGCGAACGGCGACCGACTGCGCGGCGCCAGCCTGGCGGTGCAGTGGGCCGGCTCCGAGAGCACGCTCTACACGCTCTCCGCCGCCACCGACTGGTTCGGCGGCGCGCTCGCGTTCGGCATGATGGCGCTCGATTACCACGCCGGCGAAGCGGCCGGGCTCGCGATTCCCGCCGCGGCGCCCGCCAACCTCCTCGCCGGCGGCACCACCGCGATCTCGGAGCGCAGCGCGCTCGTCGCCTACGCGCGTCGCATCCGGGGCGTTCGCCTGGCCGCGACCGGACGCCTCATCGAGCAGCGCCTGCCCGACGAGCGCAACCGCACCGCCGCCGCCGACCTGGCCGCCGCCTACGACTTCGGTCCCGCCGTGGCCGGGCTCGCCGTGCAGAACCTCGGCCCCGGCATGGAAGTGCACGGCGAGGACACGGCGCTGCCGCTCGGCGTGCGCTTCGATGCGTCCACCGATTCGTACCCGCTCGGGCCGCTCGACGTGAGCCTGGCCGCCCGTGTCACCTGGGTACGGGCGGGCGACGTCGTGCCCGGCGCGGGCATCGAGCTCGGATACTGGCCCGTGGCCGGACGCACGTTCTTCGCGCGCGGCGGCATCGCGCGCGCGCTCGACGGTGAGGACCCGTTCACCGCGGGCGCCGGGTTCTCCGGCGACAAGCTGAGCGTCGACTATGCCTGGGCGGGCTTCGAGGCCGGACCGGTGCACCGGGTATCGGTGCGCTGGCGCTGAAGGACCGGAGTGCGCTGAACGCTGAGACGAGCCGCGCGCGAGTGCGCTTGACACCGAGGCAGTCGGAGAACGCTGGCGGGAGGGCGCCGGCGCGGGCACGCCAGACCGGGGAGCGGCCATGAGCGAGCTGAACGACCTGCTGGAGCACACCGATCGCTACCGCGCGATCACGCTCCAGTTCCTGGATCTGCTCGACGACGACGAGCTCGACTGGCGTCCATCCGCCGACGCGTACTCGTGCGGCCAGCAGCTCGTCCACATCGCCGCGACCGAGGACTTCTACACGCACGGCCTGTTCGCCGATGCCTGGGACACCGATCGCGTCCGCCTGCCGAAGACGTCGCCGTCGAAGCCGGAGCTCCGCGCGCTGTTCCAGCGGGTGCGCGCGGCCTTTCGGGACCGCCTGGCGACGCTCGTCGACGCCGACCTCGAGCGCACCGTGGCGTCGCCGTTCTCCCCGGCGCCCCTCACGCTGCGCTGGTGGCTCTGGTTCCTGGTCGAGCACGAGATCCACCACAAGGCGCAGCTCGGGATCTACGTGCGTCAGCTCGGCAAGGTCGCGCCGTTCTACGCCTACCCGTACCCGCCCGGCGAGCGGCCCGACATCCCGGCGCGCGAGCAGCTGGGCGGTTTCTGAAGCGGACCACCGCTCCCGCGTCCACCGCTCCGGGTCGCGGCGACGCGCCGCTCGCCCGTCCGCCGCTTCCCGACGCGGACGGGCTAGTCCCAGTACGCCGCTTCCAGCTTCGCGAAGCCGATGTCGTCCACGATCACCGTGCCCGCCACCGCGCGATCGAACACCAGGCGCACGCTCCGCAGTGCCGCGGGATCGAGCGCGGGGTTCGCGGCCGTGAAGTCGCGCAGCGGCACCGAGAAGCTCTGCAGCACCAGCTCGTAGTTGCGCGGCAGGAACTGCTTCTCGCGATCCGCGCGCCGCAGGATCCGCATCTCCAGCGGGCGGCGAATCGCGCCGTAGCGGCTGAGCGGCACGCTCGCTCGCTCACCCTGCGCATCCACCAGCTCGACCGACAGGTCCACGGGCGGCTTCGGCTCGTCCTTCGACCTGCGCGCCTCGCGCTGCCGCGCCGCTTTCGCCGCC
>DATHVV010000099.1:0-41965 GCA_035461105.1 Longimicrobiales bacterium
CCCGGCCTCAGCCGCCCGATCAGCGCAAGCGTGTTCCCCCACCGATCCGTTTCCTGACCGACGGGGAAGGGAACCAGGACGTCGACACTCCTGCCCGGCGCGAACGTGGACGAGAAATCGAACGACTGCGGTAAGACGCCCACGATCTCCGTCGGAGTTCCGTTCAGCGCGATCACCCGCCCCACGATGGACGGATCGGCATGGAAGCGCCGCACCCAGAAAGCATGCGTGAGGATCGTCGCCGCCGGCCCGCCCCACACAGCTTCCTCCCGGGAGAAGTTCCGGCCCACACCCGGTCGGACTCGCAGCACCTCCAGAAAGTCTCCCGCGACTTCGACTCCGACGAGGCGTTCCGGCCCGGCCTCGCCGGTGAAGTTGTAGCTGCCCAGCTCGGAGAATGCGGCATAGCCGGTCAGCCCCTCGAACGTGTGGCTGAGCGCCCGATAATCGCTCAGGTTCGACGCTCGCATCGCACCTTCCGCTGCCGAGCCGCGAGCGATGCGTGCCACCCACACGAGGCGGTCCGGCTCGTCGAATGGCAGGGGGCGAACCAGCAGCGGGCTGAGCACGCTGTACACTGCCGTGATCGCACCGACGCCGACGCCGATGATCAGGGCCGCGAACACCGAGAACGCCGGCTCATGCCGCAGCCGCCGCAGCGCATGACTCCCATCCTGCATCAGCCCACTCAGCAGCGCACCCGGCCGCTCCGAACGGACCTGCTCCTTCACCTGCTCGAGACCGCCCATCTCCAGCAGCGCTGCCCGCCTCGCCTCCGCGGGCGTTGCACCCGCCCGCACCTTCTCCTCCGTCAGCAACTCGACGTACGCACGCAGCTCGGCGTCCAGCTCACGATCCGATCCGTCGCGGCCGAACATCGCGCCCCTCAGCTCGTTCCAAGCGCCAGTGCCATCGCCGTCACGATGCCCGCCCACTCCTGCTCCTGCGCCGCAAGCTGACGCCGTCCCCGCGCCGTGAGCCGGTAGTACTTCGCGTCCCGCAGATTCTCGGACTTGCCCGCCACCGAGGTGAGCCAGCCCGCACGCTCCATTCGATGCAGCGCCGGGAACAGCGAACCCGGCTTCACCTCGAACGCACCCCGGGTGATCTGCTCGACCCGCCGCGCTACTCCCAGTCCGTGCAGCTCACCCAGGCTCAGCGCCTTCAGGATCAGCAGGTCCAGCGTTCCGGGCACGATGTTGAAAGGCGACATGGCTCCAGTGTCCCCTACCTATCGATAGTCTATATGAGGATGCAGACCGGACCTATAGATTGTCAATAGGTCTGCACGTACGAGGGGCGAGGACCCGATCACCGCGGGCGACAAGCGAGCTCGGGCGCAGATGTACCTCGGCGGTGAACGGCTCAGTGAACGCGCACGCGCACGGACTGCTCCGCCCCCGAGGGCCAGCGCGCAGTAATCACGTGGGAGCCGGGCTGCAGCTGCCAGCGGCTCGAGGACAGCTCCCGGCCATCCGCATACCAACGCACCTGGTCCGCGCCGCTGCCGCCGCTCGCGATCAGGGCGAGGGTCGCGTACCGCGGATCTACGCCCGGCGGTAGCTGGTACTCGTCGCCATCGACTGGCGACAGGATTCGGCCGGGCTCCACGTTCGGCCCTGGCGAGGTACTGACAGAGAGAGGTCGACTGGTGTAGCTCGCGCTCCATTCCGCATACTCGTCCGGCAGCAGGACCCGGCCATCGCGTTCCCAGTCATCCACGCGTGTTGGCTCGGTGCCGGGCAGGAACCACTCGATCACAGTCTGGCAATCCGACTGTGGGGCCAGGCCGGACAGCCGGCAAACCGGCGTCTGCACGGCACCGACCGCCTCGGGTGACGGCAGAATCCCGGGTGAGTAGCGCCTGGCCGTCTCCAGCACCACTCGATGCAGCAGGGGACCGGCACCGCTGATACCGCTCACGGCGCGCATGGGCTGCCCGCTGAAGTTGCCGACCCACACCGCAACGGTGAAGCGGCCGGCCACCGCCACCGCCCAGTTGTCGGTGAAGTGCCGGCTCGTACCCGTCTTCGCCGCGACCGCAAATGGGAAATCGAGCGCGGTCTCGATACCGAAACCGGGGATCCGCGCGACCGGATCACTGAGGATATCAAGCAGCAACACCGCTGCGCCCGGAGACAGGAACCTCCGGTGGCCCTCCGTCCGGCGCTCTCGACGATCGGTGCGGGACGCGTTCCACTGCATGCGTGCGTGGTCCTCATCCTCGAGCAACCATGCCACCGGTGTGTGCACGCCCCCGTTTGCGATCCCCCGGTACCCGTTCGCCAGCTCCAACAGCGTAACCTCGCCGTTACCCAGCGCCAGACCCAGTCCATAATGCTCCGCGCTGCGGTCGAGCGAGGCGAATCCGGCATTGCGCAACACCGCTAGCAACGCACCCGTGCCGAGGCGCTCGGTCAGGTCCACGGCCGGCACGTTGTAGGAACTCCCGAGTGCTTCGCGGATGCGCACAGGGCCACGAAAACGGCGGTCGTAGTTCTGGGGCCGGTATCCACCCGCAGCCGTCGGGAACGTGCGCGGCACGTCCGGCAGTACCGTCGCCGCGGAATAGCCGTGCTCGAACGCGAGCCCGTAAAGGAACGGCTTCAGCGAGGAACCCGGCTGCCGGGGGGACGTTACCATGTCCACCTGCCCCCCTGCCGCCGCAAAGAAGTCGGGGGACCCGACCCAGGCGAGCACCGCACCGCTCGCATTCTCGAGAACGACGACCGCAGCGTGCCGGGCGCCGCGGTCAGACAGCGTTCGTACCGTATGCCGTACTTCTGCTTCCACCGCCTGTTGCAGGTCCAGATCGAGGGTTGTCCGGCGTGTACCCGTGGCGTTGGCGCCGGCGCCTGCCGCCAGCCAGGTCAGCACGCGCGTGGTGAAGTGCGGCGCGCGAAAAGCCCCTTCCGGCGGACGGAACGTGATCGGCTCCAGCTGGGCGCGTCTGATGTCATCGGCATGCGCATGGCCGCGAGCGGCCATGCGCTCGAGAACCGCGTCACGGCGTTTACGAGCCTGTTCCGGCGCGACCAGCGGGTTGTCACGCGAGGGGGCACGGGCAAGTCCCGCGAGCAGGGCAGCCTGCCCGAGACTCAGGTCTGCGGGTGATGCGCCGAAGTAGAGGGCAGCGCCTGCCGCAACCCCGACCGCGCCCTGGCCGAGGGGGATACGGTTGAGGTAGCGCTCCAGGATGGCGGGCTTGTCGAGTTGCGCCTCGAGCCGGAGCGCCCACGCGGCCTGCTGCAGCTTGCCGGATACTCCGCGAGTACGCGGCGGGCGCAGCAACCGTGCCGTCTGCATCGTGATCGTGGATGCACCGGACACGACGCGACGCTGGCGCACGTTGTCACGTGCGGCGCGTAACAGAGCGCGTAAGTCGATGCCGCCGTGCTGGAAGAAGCGAGCATCTTCGGCCGCGATGAACGCCTGCAGCAGCTCGGGATCGATGTCGGCAAGCGGCACCCAGCCGCCCCGACTGCCTTCCGGCGAGCGGGTCGCCCGCAACACGGACCCGTGGCGATCCTGGAGCACGAGGCTCGGCACCGGCATCGGTGCGACCAGATCTTGCGGCAGCGGCCAGGCAATCCAGGCCGCGCCGAGGACGAGCGCTGCGGCCGCCAGCGCCGCACCGATGAGGAGCCAGCGGCCAGGCACGCTATGGCGCACGCGTCACCGTGAACGCGCCACCCGCACTGCTGCCGTGCACAGCCGGATTGTACATCTCCTCGGCGTGTGCCGGCGGCAGCACGAAGACGCCCGGCGTGGTCGCCCGCGCGAGATAGGTGGCGTGGTACGTTCCCGGCCAGAGCACGGACGCGGAATAGACGACGCGGTCGTCGCGCAGCTCCTTGTGATCGAACGGCGACCACATCCCGGCATCCCAGGCACCGAAGTACCAGCCGTCCTCCCATGCCAGCGGCTCCTGTGGCTCCGGTTCATCCGACACCGGGGCAGCGCCGAATGGGCTCACCGTCCGCAGGCTCAGGTCCACCGCTTCCAGACCGGCAGGAAGTGCATCGTCGAGCACGATGAAATGTCGCTCGGCGGGCACCGTGATGCGCAGCCGAACCCGCACCAGGTCCCCTTCGACCGCTGAATGGATGGGTTCACGCGCACCGGGACGCTCGTACCAGCGCTCGACGCGCAGCCCGCGATCGACCGGCTGGGTCGCCATCTGCTTCGGCACTTCCCGCAACGTCACGTGCCACCATACCGGCAGCTCGCTGCCGCCTTCCGCGGCGAGCGACAGGGTGAGGTGAGGCCGACCGGCCGCATCCCGCCTGACCAGGCCGTCCAGCGGCACCGAGCCCGTCAGCGCCGGGGTGGAGCTGCCCTCGAGCAGCGTCCGCCGGTCGCTCCGCACGTGCACCACGGCGTCAGCCGAGCCAGCGCGCATTTCCTCGAAACGAGCGAGCGCAAGCACAGCCCAGCCGTAGTCCTGGGTGTTCCAGGGGCGGGCGCGGGTCTGCGTCACCAGCGTCTCGATCAGCGGGCCGATGCCGGCGTGATCCGGCTGGAGTGCGAGCGTGGCATCGAGCAGCATGGCAGCAGGCCGCGCCTGCGACTCGAAGTAGTGAGCCTGGCGTGCGTCGGGAGGCAGCGTGGCACGGCGTCCCTCCACCGCCACCGTGTTCCAGAGAGCCGCGAGCAGCTGCGCCGCCGCCTCCCACGCCCCGCGGCGCGCGAGCAGCTGCACCAGCTGCGCCCGGTCCTCCCAGCGCAGCTGCGCCGCCTGCTGCAGCAGCGTGTTCTCGACAGCGACGTTCGCGCGCCCGATGCGGCTGAGGAAATCCGCGGCGGCCACTCGCTCGCTCCAGCGCACCCCGTCGTCAGTGTACGCCCAGGCGACGGCCGCGCGTGGCGGCGCCGTGTTCTGCAACGTTGCCGCCACGTAATCGCCCATGCGGCCAAGCCGGGCACTGTCGACGGCGAATCCCGCGCTACGCGCCTCCAGCAGCAGGCGGCCGGCGTACGCGGTCAGCCAGGGCGTGGTCCAGTCGTGCGCGCTCCAGTAACCGATGCCGCCGTTCGCGTGCTGGCGGCGCAACAGGGTGCCGATGCCGCTGCGGATCTCACCGGCCAGGCGCGTCGTATCTGGCGCATCGGCGGCTCGCTGTGCCCGATAGAGGGCGAGCAGTGGCAGCAGCGTGCTCGTCACCTGCTCCGAGCAATAGTATGGATAGAGGCGCAGATCGCGCGCAGCGCCGGCGATGATCGCCCCCGTCGATGTACCCACTGAGATCTCCAGCTGCGATCGTGCCGGGTCGATGTCGGAAGACAGCATGAAGGCGGCCGTCGCCGTGTCCTGCAGCACGCCGGCCAGAGTACGCGCAAGCGCGCGGTGCGGCGAGCGCACCGGTATCGCGACCGCGACGGCGTCGGCCTCACGCTGTGCGCGTGCCTCGAACGTGAAGCGCGCGCTGTCCTCGCCCGCCCGCCGATCGGCGGGCACACCGAAATCGAAGCGCAGCTCCGCCGGACGGAGTCCGTCGATGTGCTGCTCCTGGCGGGAACGTCCATGTATTCGCACCGCGCCTGCCGTGCGAACATCGACCCGCACCTTGGTCGGCTCTTCGGCCCGCTGATTCACGACCACGCCGGCGGCGAACCGATCGCCGTCGCGCACGAAGCGCGGCAGCGCCGGTCGTGCGACCAGCGGCCGGGTTACCAGCAGGTCGGCCTCGCCCGAGCCGTAGCGATCCGTTTTCGTGACGGCGACCGCCATGACCCGGAACGTAGTCAGGTTGTCCGGCAGCTTCGCGCTCACCACCGCTCGACCCGAGTCGTCGGTCACGACGGAGCCGAGGAAGAACGCGGTCGTCTGAAAGCGCGACCTGAGGATGGCGGCGAGATCGGCGCCGCCGCCGCCGCCCGGAGCGCGTCCTCCTTTCGTGCCTTCGGCGATCTGAGCCGCGACGGCAACCAGGTTGCTGGCGAGCCTCACGCCCAGGCCGCGCGTCCCGTAGAGCAGGTCGATCAAGTCCGGGGTTCGGTAACCGGTAAGCGCAAGTACTCCCTTGTCCACCGCCCAGAGCGTGACTTCCGCCCGCGCCCTCACTCCCGCGGCGGTACTTACGTCCACCGCGATGCGTGCGGTGTCCCCCGGCCGGTACTCGGCGCCGGAGCTGCCCGTCGCAGCCACGCGCACGGTACTGTTGCGAGGCAGTGGTTGCACCCTCACTTCGAGCCGCTTCACGTCGGGGAGCACGCGCAGCTCGGTGTAGCCGACGCGGAGCGCCGGCCGTCCCGGATCATCCAGCGGACCGGGTACCGCAGACCGCCCGCGCACTACCACGATGGAGACGAACGCGTTCGGTGCGAGTGCCTCCGTGATCGGCAGGCGGAACGTGGTGGCGCCGGCGGTGATACGGATGCGACGGGACTCGAGCACGCGCTCGCGCTCCACCGTGATCCACGCCTCGGCATCCGTTAGCGGCGACGCGAACAGCAGCGTGGCGGTGTCGCCGACGCTGTAGCCGCTGCGGTCAGCGACCACGTCCAGCTTCAGTTTCTCCTCGTCGTTCCATGGTACCCAGTCACGACCTGAGGCCCACCGGATTAACGATGTGGTGGCGATGCGACCGGCTTCGTCACGTGCCTCCAGGGTGACGGTGTACTCACCACCAGATGGCGGCGTGAAGCTGCAGCGCGCGTCTTCCGCAGTCGTCCGTACGACGCATTGCGCCACCGTATCGGAGACCCAGCTGCCGACCTCCTGGAGGTAGCCGTTCCGCACGCGTCGGACGCGGTGCCACTCGCGGCGCACCACGGTACCGCGCGCCTCCACCCCCTCCAGGCGCGTGCCATCCGGCCGCATTGCGGCAACATCAATTTCCACCGGCGTGCCTGCCGTCCAGAACCAGCGCTCCCCGCGCACCCGCGCGCCGAGATAAAGGGCGGCCGGGTGGACGAGCCAGGACGCACCGCCGCCGACGACCTGTCGATTGGCATCGGTCACCGCGGCCACGAGCGTGACCTGCGCTGCGGAGCCGCTCTGGCTGACCGGGAGCGGAGCGCTCAGCAGCGCGCGCCCCCCGCCGTCGAGCGTATCGACGCCCTCGGCGAGGACGCGGGTGCCGGACTCGCCTGCGTCATCGTCCCAGCGTGCGGTGCGGCCGACCTGGTATGCCTCTGCGCCAGGGATCTCCAGCTCCCAGGAGGAGAGTGACCTGCTGCGCAGCGACCAGGCGACGGGTGCCCCTGCCATCGGCGCCCCGAACAGATAGCGAGCCGACACTCCCGCAGCGGCGGTGTCGCCGGCCAGCCTGGCTGCCACGCCGCCCGACACTTCGACGAGGAACTCGGGCGGTCGATACTCGGCGACGCGGTACTGCACCGTGGCGAACGTCTGCCAGTCGCCACCGCGCCGGCGCCGGACCTCCACCGTGTAATCGCCGAGCGGCAGGTCCGCGGAGAGCCGCAGAGCCTGGTCGCTCGTCCCGAACTCACCGAGCGTGACAGTCGTGTCCCGCAGGACGCCGCCCTCGCGATCACGGAATACCCACTGCAGCGCATCCCCCGATGGCGGAACCGAGAGCACGCCGAGCGCACCATCACGCACGATCGCCTTCGCGTAGACGGTCTCATTTGGACGGTAGATGCCGCGTTCGGTGAATACGGCAGTGGTCTGCGGCTCGCGGCCGGTACCCCAGGCCGACTGGATGTCGAAGCGCCATGGCGCCAGGTCCGGGTCGTAGCTGCGGATGCCGACCAGGGCGCGGTCGTCGCCCTGCGATGCCGCGACGAAGCCTTCGAGCTCGCACCACGAGGGGCATGGCTCGCTGTCGGGCGCGAAGCGCTCCAGGACTGCGAGGCCCTCCGCGTCCGTGCGGGCTCGAGCCCTGACGTTTCCCCGAGCGTCATGCAGGGCCACATCCACGCCGGCGCGCGGGCGCCCGTCGTTCACGCCGGTGACCCACACGATGCCCTGATCGACGCCTATGCGCGCATGCACCGCTAGGTCCGTCATCTGGACCAGGGCGACCGGACGGTTCTCTCGATTCTGTCCCTGCAGCTGCGGCGACGAGATGCGGATCGCCCAGAGCGTAGCCGGCCGTGTGGGATCGCTGGTCGACTGATTCGCGCTCTGCTGCGCCTTCGTTCCCTCGAAGGTCCACGGGCGCTCCGCGGTCGGCAGTCTTATCCCGGTGATCACGGTTCGATCCTGCTCGTTCTCCACCGGCAGCGTGAGTGTCATCGCCGCCTCTGCACCCAGCCGGGCGAGCGGCTCGTTCCAGTTCCACGTCGCCGCCAGGAACGCGGCCTCGAGCGAATCGGGGATGGGTGCGGCGCTGATCGTCAACGTATCCAGGTTCATGTGCTGCACCGCCAGCGTGCCGAACCCTTCGCGCTCGACGAGCAGCCGACCGTACTCGTAAGTGACGGCCGGCTCATGTCCGGTGGTCCGCACCATTCGGGTGCCGGCCCCACTCAGCCGCTGCCCGAACGCGTCGGTGAGCATGCTGTCCAGCACCAGCATGTAGCCGGTGCGCGGCTTCAGGTCGGCCGAAAGCGTGAACTCCGTGCGCTCCTCGAGCGTGTCACCCAGCGTGAATGGGACGGCGGGGACCAGCCGGAGCCGCCGCTGCAGCTCGCCGGCGCGTACCGGTGTGCTCAGTGTCAGGCGAATCGGCCCGCCCGGGCACCAGCTGCCCCATCCGCAGCGCACCGCGGTGACGCGGAGCGGGCCGTATGTGCTGAATGACCAGCTGGCCTTGCTGCTGTCCCCGGGTGCCAACGCCGGCATGTCCAGCGTCGCGCTGCACGAAAGCGGCAGACGCTCCGCAGGCGCGAGCGCCACCACGCGACGCAGGTCCAGCGTACTGTCCATGCCGGGCGTCCAGCGTGATGGGCGGCCCGTGTGCTGGAACTCCCAGGGATCCTCCGGCCGCAGCCGGCGCACTTCACGCATCCGCACCGGGATGCTCCGCCCGCCGCATTCGCGCGCGAGCTTGATCGACCAGCGGCGCTCCAGCTCGGCGCGCGGCGGCTCGGCGTTGAAGAGCAGCCGGAAAACCGGCTCGGGGCCGGCCAGGCGCGCACCGCGTGGGCCGATTCCGTCACCGGTCAGAGCCCGGGCCGGGCTCGCCCGGAAGCTGAAACTGTACGGGCGCTCCAGCCGGCTGCCGTCCGGCGAAGTGAGGCCCGCGACGATCGTGACCGTGTATTCGGAGCCCGGCGCAAAGGGTGCCGCGGGCCGGAAACGCAGGGTGACCGGATCCCGCCACTCCACCGCGCCAGCTATCTGCGGCTCGATCCGGAAGATCGAAGCCGGGTCTATCCGGTCCTCGAGGCCGCCGGCGACCGGACGATCGAACGTGACCGTGACGGCGTCGGTCAAGCCCGCTGGCGTCTGTGGGGTAGCCCGCAAAACGCGCAGGGGCGGTCCGGATGGCAGGGGCAGCCCGAACACGACCAGCAGCACTGCAAGTGATCCGCGCGGCATTGCGCTTCCCTGAGAGGCCCGCGAGTGGGCGTTATGGGGCAGTCGGGGCAGGATACTCACATGAGTCTGGCGTCGGCGACGGCGGCCAGTCAAGCGCGACCCAGTGTCGTTCGGCGCAGCCGCCGGTTCTGCTCACTGCTGAGGCCGCCGCGCAGCGCCACGCGGCGGCCTCGTCGCATCCCGGAGATGACGTCGCCTACTCGAGCACGAACGGCGCGCCGTTGGCGACGTCGTTCTCGAGGGTCCACGCGGCAATGCTGCGGCCCATGCGCAGTCCGGTCTCGTTGTCGAAGCGGTAGTGGATGCCGGCGTAGAGGCGCGACATCGCGGCCTCGTCCGCGAGGCGATCGAGGCGGCTCCGCTCGGCGGGGAAGTACGCCCCGATCACGCGCGCCATCGCCGCCGACAGCGTCGCGTGGTTGGAGGCATAGGACGGAAAATTGGGCAGCCCGACCGCCAGCTGGATCCCGGGATCCGCCTGCGACGGCCGGATGAACCAGTACGTGAACTTGGCATCATGGCTGGCGATGAGCGCGTCGGCCCCGGCCATGTTCATGAGCGCGAACAGGTGCGCGGTCTTCAGGTCCGCGAGGCGATACTGCTTCGCCAGCCGGGCCGCCTCCTCGTTCCAGTAGCCGGGCGGCGTGTAGGTTCCGCCCGGTAAGGCCCAGAACTTCGCGATCGAGTCCTGCTGCGGCGTGCGCTCATCGCTGAACTGTCGCACCTCCGCGAGTGCGCTCAGGAACGCCGGCGAGGCGAACGCCGGCGGCGGAGCCGGGCGGAACTGGTCGCCGGAAGCGAGCAGGAACGGCTTCGCCTGGCCGAGCAGCGGCATGGCCGGCGACGCGGGCGGGTTGGCGCTGCTGAACCAGAAGCCCGGACCGGTCGGCACCGTGCCGCTCCACGGCACGAACCACCCGTCGGTCTGGGCCCGGGCAATGATCGCCGCGGCCGCCGCAGCGCCTGCCGCCGCGCCGGCGTCCATGGCATCCTGGCGGTCGCCCGGGCGGGCCGTTTCCGCGAGGAAGGTCGTTGCCATGGCCTGGAGAGCCTCCGTCTTCGCCGGATACAGGTACGAGAGAACCCCGACGGACGCGGCTGCGATCGCCGCCCGGCGGAAGCTTGCCCCGTGGCCCCGCGGCGGGTCGTCCGCGACCGCCCCGTTGTACTGCGCGATGCTGAGGAGCGCGTAACCGCGTGCCGCGTGAAACGGACTGCTCGCGTGCTCCATCACCAGGCTTCGGGCGACGTCGTTCCAGTAAACCGCCGCGTTCTCCTGCTGCCCCACGGCGTGGCGGGTACCGTCCGCCCGCTCGTAGGTGTCCGGCCCCAGGGGGGCTTCGGTGCAGGCGAAGGCGAGCCACGCCACCGGAATCCACAACAGTCGACTGCGCATAGGTACCTCCATGAAGGGTATCAACCGGCCACCCGTCACAACGCCAGTGTTGCGAGGCGGGCGCGACCCTGTATCGGCATGATGTCCTTGCCTCTGGTCGGTCCGGCGCTCGACATTACCGGACACCGGTCAGGTGCCGGTCAGCCCTCGCGGTAGATTCCCGTCACCCGCTCGCATGCTCCGACTCATCACCTTCGGCGGACTCCGGTTGGAGGCGACGGACGGCCGCTCCAGCCTGCTGGATGCGCAGCGCAAGTCGCTGGGTCTGCTGGTGCTCCTCGCCGGAGCTGGCGCCCGCGGCGCGAGCCGTGACAAGCTGCTCGCCTGGCTCTGGCCGGAGAGCTCCGATGAGCGGGCGCGCGGGGCGCTCAAGCAGATGCTGCACGGCATCAAGCGGGAGCTGGAAGTGCCGCGGCTCACGCTCGGCGCCCGCGAGCTGCGGCTGAACCCCGAGGCCATCACGTCGGACCTCGCGGACTTCGAGGCCGCGCTGGCACGCGGAAACCCGGAGGGCGCGGTGGCGGTGTACCGCGGGCCGTTCCTGGACGGCTTCCACCTGCGAGATGTCCCCGAGTTCGAGCGCTGGGTGGAGGAGGAGCGGAGTCGGCTGGCGCGCGCCGCCGCGGGCGCGCTGGAGTCACTGGCCACGCGTGCCGCCGAGGCCGGCGACCACCGGGACGCCGCGGACTGGTGGCGGCGCCTCACAGCCCATGACCCGTTCAGCGCCCGGGCGGCCCTCGGCCTCATGGCCGCGCTGACCGCGGTCGGCGACCGCGCCGGCGCGCTGCACTGCGCCGGGTCGTACGAGCGGCGCATGGAGGAGGAGCTCGGGGTGCCTCCCGACCCCGCGGTGGCGGCTTTCGCGCGCGAGATACGCGCGGGGGCGGGCGCCGCGGTGACACCGCCTCCCCCGAGCCCTGCGACGTTGCCACTGGCCGGGGCCGCGTCAGCGACGCCCGCGCCTCCGGCCGCCGCGCTGCCGCTCGCGGCCGGTCAGGCCGAAATCCCGACGCCGCGGGGTGGAGCGGCGGGACCACGCATCCCGCGACGCGCGCTCGCATACGCGCTCGGGGGCGCCGCGCTGGCGGTCGCGGCATACATCGGCGCCAGCGCGTCCGGCCTGTTCGAACCGGCGGCGCCAAAGGCCGGAGCGGCGCGTGCCGCACCCGCCATTGCCGTGCTCCCGTTCCTCGATCTCAGCCCGGACCACGACGCCGAATACTTCAGCGACGGCTTCGCCGAGGAGCTGATCACGGCATTGACGCAGGTCGATGGACTCCGCGTGGTGGCGCGCACGTCGTCGTTCGCGTTCCGGGATGCAAAGCTCGACGTGGCCGAGATCGGGCGGCGACTGAACGTGCCGTACGTGCTCGAGGGCAGCGTGCGCACGGCCGGGACGCAGCTGCGGATCACTGCCCAGCTGATCAACGCCGCGGACAACTATCACCTGTGGGCCCGGACGTACGTGCGCGAGCTGAACGACATCTTCGCAATCCAGGAAGAGATCAGCCGCGCGATCGTGGACGCACTGGAGCTCGAGCTGGTCGGCTCGTCGCGCGCCCGCCTCGCCAGTCAGGCGCCCGCCGACATGGCGGCGTACCACGACTACCTGCGCGGCCGTTACTACTTCAACGCCCGCGAGCCGCACGCGCTGGACAGCGCACTCCACTACTACGAGCGCGCTGTCGCGATCGACCCGCGCTTCGCGCCCGCGCACGCCGGCCTGGCGGAGGCGCTCACGCAGCGCAGCGCACTGGGATTCGCGCCCCCCAACGACGCCATGCCGCGCGCCCGCCGCAGCGCGTTGCGCGCCCTCGAGCTCGACCCGGAGCTGAGTGCCGCTCACGCCGCGCTCGGCCACGTCCAGACGTGGTACGAGTGGGACTGGTCGGGCGCGGAGGCATCATTCGAGCGCGCCCTCGCGCTCGGTCCCGCGAACGCCGCCGCGCACCACTGGTATTCGGTGTACCTCGCGTCCGTGGGTCGCCTGGCCGAGGCCATTGCCGCGAACGAGCGGGCCATCGAGCTGGACCCGGTCGCGGTGCTGCTGCGCACCACGCTAGGGATCCGACACTACCTGGCACGCGATTACCAGCGCGCGCTCGACGAATTCCAGGCTACGCTGGAGCTGGCGCCGGCGCATGGACCGGCGCTCGCCTGGCGCGGCGTCGTACTCGCCCAGGTGGGGGACGCAGCGTCGGCCGTCAGCGCCGCTGACCGCGGTTACCACGAGGCACCGTGGCCGATGGTCGGCGCGTGGCGCGCCTACGCCTATGCGGCGGCTGGACGATCGACGGAAGCGCGCGCCCAGCTGCGTGCGCTGGAAGAGCAGGGCAGGGACGGAATCGTGCCGGCGTCGGTGGTCGCGCGCGCTTACGGCGCGCTGGGCGAGCGTGATGCGGCATTCACGTGGCTGGAGCGCGCCTACCGCGAGCGGGATGGCTGGCTCAGCTTTCTCGCCGTCGATCCTGCCTTCGATCCCCTGCGAGCCGACCCGCGCTTCGGGCAGCTGCTCGCGCGACTCGGGCTGCCAAGCGTGCGTTCGCGCGTTCGCGCTGGATCGCGCAGGCCGTCGAGCATGCCCGCGCGCGCGCCGCCCTACGCCGCTCGTGAAACCCGTGGAGCGCTGCGGCGGTCAGCCGCCGCGCATCGACGCTGTCAGGGAGCAGGCTGCCCGGCACGAAAGTGCCGGCATTCGATGGCCTCGAGCGTGCGCGTCTCATCGGTCTGAATGACGAAATCGCCCCACTCGCCCTCGGGCGCGGGCTCGAACGTCGAGACATCCGCCACCGGCCGCACGACCACGATCATGGCACGTGCCCCCGGGAGGTACGCCTGCAGCTGTTCTGGCGTACCGGTGCGGCGCGCGACGTGGAAGCCGCCCACCATGTGCAGGACCAGCGCGTCCGGTTGCGCGGACAGATGGCTCGCGATCGCATGAGCCATTGTGGCGTCCCACAGGACCTGGCTGTCCAGCTGGTTGCCCATATTGCGGTGCGAGCCCGGCGGCGCATCCGGGCGCTCGACGGGCACGCCGCACTTCATGCCTTCCTGCTCCATCACCGCCGAGATCGTCGCGATCCACTGGCTGCGGTAGGCCGGAGAGGCCTGGCCATAGGGCAGCGGCGGCAGGAACCCGTGCGCCGTCGTATCCAGGGCGGCGAGCCGCTCGCGACCTTCACGGGTGACCATGCTCACGTACCGACGCGGCGCGTTCGCGGCGATCACCGGCAGCCCGCGCTCCTTCGCGAGCTCGATCAGCGGGCGGTAGTCGGAGGGGTAGCGCGGCCACGGCCGCGTGTCGGCCCGGAACGACGCTTCCGTGATGTGGCCGGCCAGGTACTCGTTCAGGGGGAGCTGCACGTCGCGCTCGAAGAACTCCAGGGACAGCACCACGGGACGTGCCCCGACGTCGTCGAGCGTGGTCCCCCCATATGCGTCCGCGGCCCGCTTCAGCAGCTCGAGCTCCAGCATGTGAGCGGTGGGATCGTCGTGGGCTTCGCCGATGAATACGACCTGATGCCGCCCCATCATGCGCACGACGTCATCCAGCGTCGCAGTTGCGCCGGCACCGGTGAACACCCGGTAGGCCCCCGGCGTGTAGGCCGTATCGAGCGCGGCGGACGGGTCCTGGGCGCTCGCCGGCAGCGCGAGCAGGAGCGACGACGCCAGCAGCAGCATGGGTTTGGTCATGGTCGATGATACAGCGGCCTGGCCGGGGAGGAAACGTCCCGCGCCGCGCACGTCGGCCCGGCGCGGAGGTCGGCGCGCAGGAACCTGACGCCGGTACGGGGCCGGACCGCGGCGCGGTCCGGCCCCGTATCGTGCAGCGATCCGCAGCGCCGGTATCAGGACGGCGGGAAGCCGGTCTGGGCCGGTGCCTCGGGCTCCTGGCGCGGCTGCCGCACGCGGGGCGCCTGGCCGAGATTGTACTGGAACGTCAGGTGCACCGCGCGCGAGTTGAACTGCGAGCTGGTCAGCTGCACGATGTTGTCATCGCCCGCCTCGACGCGGAAGCGGCTCGTGCGGAACGGATCGGACCAGCGCAGCGTCACGGTGGCGCGATCGTTGTCGAGCTTTCGCCGCAGCGTCAGGTTCGCCATCGAGTTGCTGAAGAAGCGGCCGCGCTCGAAGTTCGTCGGTGCGCGGTAGAAGTACGTCGCCTGCACGCTGGTGGCCTCGTCCAGGTTGTAGGTGCCGTTGACCCGGGCGGTCCAGCTGATCGCGTCCGAGGAGAGCGTGGACGTACCGCCGCCGTCGGTCACCATCCGGAATATGTTGAGGCTGGCGAGCCCGCTGAACTTCTTGGCGAGCCGGAGCTGGCCGTTCAGGTCGGCCCCCCACGAAGTCCCGGTCGCCAGGTTGCGGAAGCTGACGGACGTCACCTCGCGGCCGGCCACGGTGTCCGCGGTGTTGACCGAGACGCGGATGATGTCGCTCGTGTGGCGGTAGAACGGCGTCACCTGCAGTGAGCCGAGCTGGCCGGAGCGCTGCAGCGAGAGCTCGATGGCATCCGTGTACTCGGGGTCGAGCTGCGGATTGCCGAGGAAGACGTTCTGCACGTCCATGAACGTCGGGAACGGGCTCAGCTCGAACGTCCCCGGGCGGCGGATGCGGCGCGAGTAGCTCAGCTTCACCTGCGTCTTGTCGCTCAGCTTGTAGCTCGCCAGGCCGCTCGGGAACAGGCTGTTGTAGCTGTGCGGGAAGTCCTCGCCATCCGCGAGCGAGAACTCGCGGCTCGCGTGCTCGGCACGCAGTCCGGCCTGCAGCTCGAGCGGGCCCCGGCTCTGGCTGAGCACGCCATAGAGGGCATCGACGCGCTCATCGAACTGGAACGAGTTGCTGAGATCGCTCTCCACCCACTCGCCCGTGCCATCGGCATCCAGGCGTACGAGCAGGTCGCGGTCGAGCCAGCGCGAGCTGCCCTTGTAGCCGGCCTCCAGCTTGGTGCGCTCGCCGAGCATGCGCGTGTGGTCGGTCTGGACGATCAGCTGGTGCGTCACCGCGTCGAGCGCGTTCGTCTCGACGTCCAGCGTCGAGCCATCCCCGGTGCCGTCGGTGCCGATCAGCTCGCGCCAGACCCGGTCCCGGTCTTCATCCTGCGACCGGTTGTAGCGCACCTCGGCGCTCAGCTCGTGGCGCTGCGGGGTCACGATCCGGCGGTATCCGAACGTGCCATCCACCAGCCAGCTGCCGTTGTCGACGTCGCGCACGCGGAGGTAGCGGTCGACCAGCGTGCGGCTCTCGTCGAGCTCGAGGTAACCGGCCAGGGACGCGTCCGAACGGAGGCGCCGGTTCACCATCAGGTTCGTGAACACGGCGTCACGTCGCCCGATCTTGTAATCGATGGTGGTGTTCAGGTTGTGGCCGCGGTGGCCGGCCGTGCCATCGATGTCCTGCTCGGTATAGGAGCGCGGCGCGCCGGCGTCGAGGCGCGTGCGATTGTTCACGCCCACGGAATGCCGCTCGTCGCTGTTGTAACCGTACGACATCATCAGCGTCAGCGGCCCGCCCTGATAGCCCAGGTTCGCGGAGCCGGTGTAGCGATCCGCGGTCGAGGCCCCGAGCGTGATGCCGACGCTGCGCCCGAGATCGACCGTCTGCTTCGTGACGATGTTGAGGATGCCCGCCATGCCCTCCGGGTCCTGCTTCGCGGTGGGATTCGGGATCACCTCGATGCGCTCGATGGTATTGGCCGGCAGCTGCTTCAGGTATCCGGCCAGCTGCGAGCCACGGATGGGAGAGGGCCGCCCGTTGATCTGGACGACTACGTTCTCGTTGCCGCGCAGGCTCACCTTGCCCTCGGCATCGACCTCGACCGACGGCACCGACTCGAGTATCTCGGATGCGCTCGTGGCGGCGGGCGCAACGTCGCGGACGCGGTAGCTGTTACGGTCCGGAGCGATCACCACGGCACGATCGGCATCCGCCTCCAGGCTCTCGAGCGCGATCGGTGCGCGCGCCAGCGCAATGCTGCCGACCACCAGCCGCGGGCTGCCCGGCGCGATCTCCACCTCGGCCGATTCGTGCGTGCGATATCCGAGCGACGCGATCTTCAACGTGTACCTGCCCGGAGCGAGCCCCTCGATCCGGAACGTGCCGTCCTGGCGGGCGATGGCGCCCGCGACCAGCGTCGCATCGGCCGCGCTCCAGACCGCGACCGATGCGCCCGGCAGCGGCGAGCGGGTCTCCGCATCGACCACGGAGCCGCGCACCTCACCGGGACCGCCGCCCGGAGGCGCTTGCCCGGGCCGCGCTACGGTCTGGCCCGGCACTCCTCCGGCACCCGCCAGCAGGAGCGCGGCGCACACGGCTGCGATGTTGCGTATCATTCGTGGAACTCTCGGATGTCTGGGTTGGTCCGCCCGGCACCGGGACAGGCAGGTCCCGCCGGTTTCCACCCTACGGGTGCGGATCGTAGAAAGTTCTGGCGGTGGGGCGAAACGCGCCATAGGGTGGCCGGGTGCCTCACACGCGCGCGCGCGATGCGCTCTGGCAATAGCGCCGGGCACGGGCGCCTGCTACCCTGAGAAAACACTCATTCCGAGGCTCACCCGTACCGGAGGAGTCGCCATGTCCATCGCGTCCCACGCCCTGAGGACGCTGCCGCTGCTGCTCGCCGCCGGCTGTGCCAGCGCGCCGGCCGCGCCCGCTCCCGGTGCCGGCGCTGCCCCCGGCAGTGCCGCCGGGGCCGCCTATCTTGGCCAGCTGCCGCCGCTCCTCGACCGCAACCTGTTCTTCGACGACCCGCAGACGTCGGGCGCCCAGATCTCGCCGGACGGGCGCTTCATCTCGTTCGTGCGCCCCTACCGGAATGTGCGCAACATCTGGGTGAAGGGCGTCGACGAGCCGTTCGACGCCGCCCGCCCGCTCACCGCGGACACCGCGCGGCCCGTGGCCCAGTACTTCTGGTCCGAGGACGGCCGCTTCGTGCTCTACGTTCAGGACAAGGGGGGCGACGAGAACTACCACGTCTACGCCGTCGATCCGACGCTCGCACCGGAGGCCGGCACCGGCGTGCCGCCCGCCCGGGACCTGACACCGCTGCCGAACGTGCGGGCATTCATTTATGCGGTCCCGGAGGCGACGCCCGATGAGATCATCATCGGGCTCAACGACCGCGATCCTGCGCTCCACGATGTGTATCGCCTGCGTCTCTCGACGGGCGAGCGATCGCTGCTGATCCGCAACGAGTCGAACGTGGCCGGCTGGGTGCCCGACCTGACCGGCACGATCCGCCTGGCCTGGCGCCAGCGGCCCGATGGCGGCAGCGAGATGCTGCGGGTGGAGGATGGGCAGCTGGGCGAGGCGATCTACTCGTGCGCTTTCGAGGAGACGTGCCAGCCGTACCGCTTCCACCGTGACGGGCAGCGCGTCTACATCGTGAGCGACAGGGGCGACGTCGATCTGTCCCGGCTCATGCTGCTCGACGTCGCGACCGGGCAGGCTACGCTCGTCGAGGCCGATCCCGAGAAGGAGGTCGATTTCGCGGCACCGATCTTCTCGGACCGCACCGAGGAGCTGGTCGCAACGGTTTACATCGGAGACCGCCTGCGCATCTATCCGCGCGACCAGGAGTTCGGGCGCATCCTCGCCGACCTGCGCAGCAAGCTGCCGGACGGCGAGCTCGGCTTCTCGTCGACCACCGAGGACGAGCGGCTGTGGGTGGTTTCGGTCGCGCGCGACGTCGCCCCGGCCTCCGTGTACCTCTACGACCGCACCGACGGCAGTGTCGAAAAGCTGTACGACTCGCGGCCCGAGCTGCCGACGGAGCACCTGGCCGAGATGCGGCCCATCCGGTACCAGGCCCGTGACGGTCGCTCGATTCCCGCGTATCTCACGATCCCGAAGGGGGTGCAGGCGCGCGGACTGCCGACCGTGATCTTTCCGCACGGCGGGCCATGGGCGCGCGACCTCTGGGGCTACAACGCCACCGCGCAATTCCTCGCCAACCGCGGCTATGCGGTGCTGCAGCCGAACTTCCGCGGCTCGACCGGCTACGGCAAGGCGTTCCTGAATGCGGGCAACATGGAGTGGGGCACGGGCGCGATGCAGCACGACATCTCGGATGGCGTGCTGCACCTGATCCGCGAGGGCATCGCGGACAGCACGCGCATGGCCATCATGGGCGGTTCGTACGGCGGCTATGCGACGCTCGCCGGACTGACGTTCACTCCCGACCTGTACGCCGCGGGCGTCTCCATCGTCGGTCCCTCGAACATCATTACCCTGATCAATTCGTTCCCGGCTTACTGGGGTCCCGTCATCAAGATCTTCACGATGCGCGCCGGGGATCCGAACGTGCCCGAGCAGGCGGAGCGGCTCAGGTCCCAGTCGCCGTTCTTCCACGCCACCAACATCCGGGCGCCCCTGCTCGTGATCCAGGGTGCCAACGACCCGCGCGTCAAGCAGGCCGAGTCCGATCAGATCGTGGTCGCGTTGCGCGACCTCGGGCGCGGCGTCGAGTACATCGTCGCGCCCGACGAGGGTCACGGCTTCGCCGGCCGCGAGAATCGCCTCGCCATGTATGCCCGCATCGAGGAGTTTCTCGCCCAGCACCTGGGCGGCCGCTACCAGCCCGACATGCCGGACGACATCCGCGAGCGGCTGCGCGCGATCTCCGTTGATGTCGCCACGGTGACGCTGCCGCCGCCGTCGACCGCTGCCGACGCGGCCCGCATCGCACCGCTCCCTGCCGTGGACGCAGCGGCGCTGGCGCCCGCCTCCGCCAGCTACCGCACCACGCTGACGATGGGCGGGCGGGAAATGGTGATCGAATCGGAGAACAGCCTGCGGCGCGAGGACGTCGATGGCAGGGCGGCGTGGCGTCTGGAAAGCACGATGACCGGCGCCATGGGCGAGGGCTCGGACGTCTGGTACCTGGATGCCACCTCGCTGCGGCCGATCCGCCGCTCCGTGAGCCAGGGACCGGCCCGGATCGAGGTCGAGTACGGCGACACGATACGCGGCAGCATCACGGTCGGCGCCCAGGAGATCCCGGTGACCGGCACGACCACGGCGCCCGTGTTCGGTGACCAGGCCGCGCTCGACCTGGTGCTGACCGCGCTGCCGCTCGCCGAGGGCTACCGCACGACCCTGCGCACGTTCGAGGTCGGGGCGCAGCAACGCCAGCGTCTGTGGTCGCTGCACGTGGAGGGCGCCGAGTCGGTGACCGTGCCAGGCGGCACCTTCGACACCTGGAAGACGGTCGTCTCGCCGCTCGACGGTGAGGGCGGCGCCCAGACCCTGTGGATCACACGCACGACGCCCCGTCTCATCGTGCGCGGCGAGGCGGAGTTGCCGGCGGCGGCGGGCGGCGGTACGGCCACGACGGTGCTGCTATCGACGGAAGCCGGCACCTGAAGCCCCCGGGCGCGGCTGGTCAGCGGATCGTGACGTACCGCTCCAGCCGCGCCAGCTCCGCCGCGTTCACGTACTTGCCGATCTCGCGCCGGAACTCCGCCAGGTCCGTGTAGGGTCGGTACTCCTCGAACTCGCCGCGCATGCGCGGCCCGACCCCCGGGATCAGCTCGATCTCCGCCGCGCTCGCGGCATTCAGGTCGAGCGGCTTCCAGAGCCCCGCGTACAGCACGTCCCGCTGCTGCTCGCTCAACGCGCGCCCCAGGATGCTGTCCACCGCCAGCATGTCACGGAACGGCCGCCGCGCCGCCAGGCTGTCCGCGAGTGCCGCCGTCATGCCCGGCAGCGCCGCGAGCTGCTCGCGCGTCGCCTGATCCGGGTCGAGCAGGGAACCCGCCGGCGCCGCAGGAGCCGCCGCCGCCGGGTCGCTCATCACGGCAGTATCAGCAATCACCCCGTCCCCCCGATCCGCATCGGCAGCACACCCCAGCACCAGCAGCCCCATCCCTATCCCTATCCCTATCCCTCGCGCTCCCGCCATCTTCGCCCTCCTCAAAATATGTCCACCCTGATGTTCGGCTTGTACTTGTCGGGCGTCTGCCGCACATCGTTGAGCAGTGCCTGCAGGTCCACGACGGCTTTCAGGAACTGATCGTAGAGCTGCGGGTCCGTGAGCAGCTTCTGAAGCGAGCCCTCGCCGTTGCGCATCTCCTCCACCATCGCGGTGATGCCGGTGAGCGCGGAGTCCGCACGGGCCGTGCTGCTGGCCAGATTGCGGTACAGCGCGTCGTCGCGCAGCAGCAGGCCCGCCGAGCCTTCGCCGTGCAGCATCACCGCGCCGATGGAATCGACGCGAGCGACCGCGCGATTCATCCGCTCGTACATGGCGGGATCGCGCAGCAGCCGGCCAAACGTGCCGTCGGCGCGGTTCACCTGGGCGAGCGTTCGCTGCAGCTCGGTGGTCGCGCCGACCATCCGCTCATAGAGCTGCTCGTCGGTCAGGAAGCGGCCCACGGACCCCTCGCCGCGCACCATGCCGCCGGCCAGCTCGCGCACGTCCGTCACGATGCCGGTCGCGTCGTCGAGCGCGGTCGCGGCCTGCATGATGAACTGGTCCATGTCGACCGAGCGGCCCGCGACCAGGGTATCGCCCGGCTGCAGCACGGGCGCCGTGACCGTGCCCGGCTCGATGTCCACGAACTTGTCGCCGAGCAGGCCCTGGGTACGCAGGAACGCCCGGGAGTCCGCCCGGATCTGGTCGCGAACCCGCTCCGAGATCGCGAGCCGCACGCGCAGGTTCTCCTCCCCGGTCTTCTGCCGCACCGGGATGAAGTCGACGGCGCTCACCTGGCCGATCCGTTGCCCGGCCAGCGTCACCGGGGCACCCTCGCGCAGGCCCAGCGCCGAAGGCACCAGCGTGACCAGCTCGTAACGCTTCGCGAAGACGTCGAAGATCCGGCCGACGCGAATCACGCCGTACCCGAGCAGCAGCAGAGCCACCACCACCAGCACGGCCACCCGCACCTGCCGCCAGTCGAACATCCCCCGGTGCAGCGATTTCGCCATAGCTCAGCTCAGGAAAGCGCGGATGTAGTCATCCTGCTCCGCGATCATCCGCTCGGGAGGACCTTCGAACACGATGTGGCCATCACGCAGCAGGTTTACCCGGCTCGCGACCCGGAACCCGGCCCGCACATCGTGCGTTACCAGGATGGAGGTGACCGCCAGCTCGCGCTGCAGCTTGCGGATCAGGGCGTTGATCGTGCCTACGGTGAGCGGATCCAGGCCGGAGGTCGGCTCATCGTAGAGCACGATGCGCGGATCGGTCGCGATCGCTCGGGCAATCCCGACTCGCTTGCGCATGCCTCCCGAAAGCTGGCTGGGCAGCTGGGTCATGACCTGGTCCGGGTCGAGATCGACGAAATCGAGGCGCTCGCGCACGGTGCGCTCGATCTCGGGCTCGTCCAGCTCGGTATTCTCGCGTAGCGGATAGGCTATGTTCTCGTAGATCGTGAGCGAGTCGAAGAGCGCGGCGTTCTGAAAGACCATGCCGATCTGGCGGCGCACGTCGAGCGCCTCCTGGAAGGTCAGATGCGCGACATCCTCCCCGAGCACGCTGACCCGTCCGGCATCGGGAACCAGCAACCGCATGATCAGCTTCAGGATCGTCGACTTGCCGCTCCCGGACTCGCCCGCGACCATGAGCGTCTCCCCCTTGCGCGCCTCCAGGCTGACGCCGTCGAGGACGACCAGGTCACCGAACGCGAGGGAGACGTCCTCGAGACGGATCACCGCCTCCGCCGGTGCCGCGGCCGGGTCGCGGTGCTCATCGTCGCGCAGCTCCTGCTGCATGGCCTCCAGGTACTCGTGCGCTGCGCTCATAGACCGGGTCGCAGCACGACCAGCATCAGCTGCGTGATGAAGTAATCGACCCCCAGGATCAACACCGAGGAGGTGACGACGGCGCGCGTCGCCGCGATGCCGACGCCCTCGGTGCCACCCCGCGTATTCAGCCCGTAATACGACGCGGTCAGCGCAATGATGCCGCCGAAGACGAACGGCTTCACCAGTCCGCTCACGAAATCCTTGGGAAAGAAGCCGAGCACGAATCCCGATTCCGCGAGGGTGTTGAGTACGCCCAGCATGTAGGCGTCGGACGTGATGCCGATCCGGAGCACGGAGACGATCAGGCCGCCCATGATACCGATCACGTCGGCGATCATGGTGAGCAGCGGCAGCACGATGAGCGCCGCGATCAGGCGTGGCGTCACCAGCTTCTTGATGGGGTCGGTGCCGAAGCTCTGCAAGGCGTCGATCTGCTCCGTGACCCGCATCGAGCCCAGCTCCGCGGCAATGCCGGAAGCGGCCCGCCCGGCGACCATGAGCGAGCACAGCACGGGGCCGAGCTCACGTACCATCGAGGCCCCGACCAGGTTGCCGATGTAGATGTCGGCTCCGAACTTGGTCAGCTCGACCGAGCTCTGCAGCGCCAGCACCATCCCGGTGAACAGTCCCGTGAGCAGCACGATCGGCAGCGAGCCGACGCCGATCCGGTCCATCTGGATGAGCGTATCGCGTGCGTAGATCGGGCGTGTGAACGCGAACCGGACCGCTCGCCCGCCGAGCACGAAATAATCGAGCACTCCGGTCGACGCGTCGCGTACGCTCCGACCCATCGCTGCAGCCACGCCCAATGCGCCTCTCCCTCAGCGGGCGCTCGCTTTACAAGCCGCACCCCTCGCGGTAGCTTCTCGACCCGTCGAATGGGTCGGACAGAGTCAAGTTCCGTGCCGTAACTGGATGAATCGCCTCTCCCTACAGCGAGCACAGGAGCTCCTGCGCGGCGCCGCCAGCGTGCGGGTGCTGGTCGTGGGCGACGTCATGCTCGACGTCTACCTGCGGGGCAGCGCGCTGCGCATCTCCCCGGAGGCCCCCGTGCCCGTGGTCCGTGTAGAGGAGGAGTGGCGCGCGCTGGGGGGCGCCGCCAACGTGGCCACGAACGTGGTGGCGCTGGGGGCGGGTTGCGCCCTGGCCGGCGTGGTAGGCGATGATGGGCCGGGCGAGAGCCTGCATGCCGCGCTGCGCGCTGCCCGCATCGAGGAGGCCGGTCTGCTGACGGTTCCGGGACGGCCGACCACGGTGAAGACCCGGATCATGGCCCGGCACCAGCAGGTCGCGCGCTACGACCAGGAGCACGACGAGGACCTGGACGAGGCGCAGGCACAGGCGCTGGTGGAGCGGATCGCCGCGCTCGCGATCGATTCCGACGCGATCGTCATCGAGGACTACAACAAGGGCGTGCTGGTCCGCCCGGTGATCCGCGGCGTGATGGCGGTGGCCAGGGAGCTGGGCCGGCCGTTGGTGGTGGACCCGAAGTCGCGTTTCTTCTTCGACTTCGTGGGCGCCACCGTGTTCAAGCCGAATCTGCCCGAGCTGGCCGCGGCTCTGCGCGAGCCGGTGCGCTACGACGATGCCTCCTGGATGGAAGCCACCCGCCAGCAGCTGGGGTGCGAGAATCTGCTGCTCACGCTGGGCGAGCACGGCATGTCGCTGATCACGGCGCAGCGCACGCACGTGCGCGTGCCGACCGTGGCGCGCTCGGTCTACGACGTCTCGGGCGCGGGCGACACGGTGACCGCGGTCGTTGCGGTTGCGCTCGCGGCGGGCGCCACCGTGACCGAGGCGGCGGTGCTGTCGAACTACGCCGCGGGCGTCGAGGTGGGCAAGGCCGGCGTCGCGGTGGTGACGACGGACGAGGTGCTGGAGGGACTCGCCGCGAGCGCGTCCCTGCCGAACTGAGAGGAGGCCTTCATGGCGGAGCTGTCACGCATACAGACGGACCGGGCGCCGGCGGCGATCGGGCCCTACAGCCAAGCGATCGCGACCGGTGAGCTGGTCTTCACCGCCGGCCAGATCGCGCTCGACCCCGAGAGCATGGAAATCGTCGGCGGCGACGTCGGCGTGCAGACCGAGCGGGTCATGCGCAACCTGGCCGCGATCCTGGAGGCGGGCGGCAGCTCGCTGCAGCGCGTCGTCAAGACCACCGTGTTTCTCAAGGACATGGGCGACTTCGCGGCCATGAACGAGGTCTACGGACGTCACTTCGGCGCGCACAAGCCGGCACGCAGCACGGTGGAAGCGGCGCGTCTGCCGAAGGACGTGATGGTGGAGATCGAGGCGGTGGCGCTGCGCGCCTGAGTAGCGACGCGGCGGCGGCTCAGTCTTCGAGCTGCCAGGCGATGCCCCAGGCGCCGGGCCCGAGGTGGGTGGCCAGCACGGGGCTCGCCGGTCCGGTCACGACGTCGCGCTCACCAAACCGTTCCTCGAGTGCGGCCACCACCGGCCCGACCAGCTCGGGCGCGCCGACGTGGACCACGCCGAAGCGCAGCTGGCGGGCACCCGGGGGAATCCGCTCTCCGAGCAGGTCGAGCATGCGCGGCAGCACGTTGCGGTTGCCCCGCACCTTGGCGAACGGCAGCACGGCGCCGGCCACGTCGAGTCCCAGGATCGGCTTGATGTCCAGCCACCCGGCAATCATGACCTGGCCGCGACCGACCCGCCCCGACGCCAGCAGGTTGTCGAATACGTCCACCGTGAAGAAGATCCCCGACTGCCGGCGTATCCGGTGCAGCTCGGCCGCAATGCTGTCGACCGACCGACCCAGCTCGGCCAGCTCGGCGGCCCGCAGCAGCAGCAGCCCCTGGGTGAGCGAGGCGGCCGCGGAATCGATCAGCCGCACCGGTACTCCGTCGAGCAGGCGCGCGGCCGCTTCCGCGGACTGGAACGTGCCCGACAACGCGGAGCCCAGGATCACGCCGAGCACGGTCTCGCCATCTTCGGCGGCGCCCCGGAACGCGTCCAGGAAAGCGCGCGGGGCGGGCTGGGACGTCGTCGCTCGTTCGCCGGCGCGCAGCCGGGCCGCGAACGTCGGCGCATCGATGTCGATCCCGTCCTGCAGCACCTCGTCCTCGAACACCAGCATGAGCGGCACCACCCGGATTCCGTGAGCGCGCAGGATCTCGATCGGCAGGTCACACGCGCTGTCGGTGACCAGGCTGATCGCCCGGCGGGCAAGCTGGATGTGCGAGCCCGCGGCACGCTCCAGCGTGGCGTGCTGGGCGGCCATGTCCTCCGCCTTGTGCGTTACCAGCTGCCCGTGGCCGCGCAGCCACGTGAAGATCGCCTCCGGCTCATCGGTATGGATGTGGAGCTTGAGCAGGTCCTGGCCGCGAATCACGATCAGCGAATCGCCGCGTGCGCGCAGCCAGCTGCGCGCGGCCGCCTCGTCGGGCAGCGCGGACCCGCGCACCAGCGCTTCCGTGCAGAAGCGGTAGCGCTCGTTCTCCGCCGAGAACGCGGCGCTGCCCGCCGCTGCCGCCACCGCGTCGAAGACCGGCACCTCCTCGAGCGCGACGAAGGGGTCGCCGTGCACGTACGCGACCATCCCCTCCATCAGGTGCACGAATCCCTTCGCCCCGGCGTCCACCACGCCCGCGGCGCGCAGCGCGGGCAGCAGCTCGGGCGTCCGCTCGCAGGCCTGCCGGGCGCGCACCAGCAGCATCTCGATCAGCTCCGCGAAGTCCCGCGTCGCGGCGTTGCGCGCCTCCTCGGCGACCTCGCGCATGGCAGTCAGGATGGTGCCTTCGACCGGGCGCTCGAGCGAGCGGTACACGTGACCCACGGCGCCGTGCAGCGCCTCGGCGAACTGCACCGCGCCGATCCGCATCGTGCCCCGGACCGCATCGGCGAAGCCGAGCAGGAAATGGGACAGGATCATGCCGCAGTTGCCGCGCGCCCCCAGGATGGCGGCGTCAGCCGCCTCGCGGGCAATCGGACCCAGCTCGGTGCCCCGGGTACCGCGCAGGCCGTCGGCGATCGCGGCGGCGGTGAGCGCCAGGTTGGTGCCGGTATCGCCGTCGGGTACTGGAAAGACGTTGATGCGGTTCAGCTCCGCTCGTCGATGCTGGACGAACGTGCAGCCTGCGATCAGCGCCCGGCGCAGCCTCGCGCCATCCAGATACTCGATCTTCATCGCGGGCCAGTATAGCTACGCCTCCGAGGGAGAACAATCACGGCGCCGGGGTATACCTGCCCGTCGCCTTCACACCCGCACAAGGGCAGGGCATGAGCACACCGCAGTACATCTACGTCATGAAGGACCTCCGCAGGGTGGTCCCGCCGAACCGCGAGATCCTAAAGGGCATCTGGCTCTCCTTCTTCCCCGGCGCGAAGATCGGCGTGGTCGGCCCGAACGGCTCGGGCAAGAGCTCGCTCCTCCGGATCATGGCCGGCGTGGACACCGAGTTCCAGGGCGAAGCCTGGCCGGCCCGGGGCACGCGCATCGGCTTCGTCCCCCAGGAGCCTCAGCTCGACCCGGCGCTCGATGTCCGGGGCAACGTCGAGCTCGCCGTGCTGCCCGTGCGCGAGCTGCTGCGTCGCTTCGACGAGGTCAACCTCAAGTTCGCCGAGCCGATGTCGGACGATGAGATGCAGGCGCTCATCGACGAGCAGGCCCGGCTTCAGGAAGCCATCGAGACGGCCGGCGCATGGGAGCTGGACCGCAAGGTCGAGATCGCCATGGATGCACTGCGCCTGCCTCCGGGCGATGCCGACGTGAGCCGACTCTCGGGCGGCGAGAAGCGCCGGGTCGCGCTCTGCCGCACCCTGCTCGAGGAGCCCGACATGCTGCTCCTCGACGAGCCGACCAACCATCTGGACGCCGAGTCCGTGGCCTGGCTCGAGCACCACCTGGCGGCCTTCAGGGGCACCGTCGTCGCCATCACCCACGACCGCTACTTCCTCGACAACGTCGCCGAGTGGATCCTCGAGCTCGACCGGGGCGAGGGCATCCCCTGGAAGGGCAATTACTCCAGCTGGCTCGAGCAGAAGCAGGACAGGCTGCGCAAGGAGGAGAAAGCCGCGAGCGCCAAGCAGCGCACGCTCGAGCGCGAGCTCGAGTGGATCCGCATGGCCCCGCGCGCCCGCCAGGCGAAGAGCAAGGCGCGCATCACCGCGTTCGAGGAGCTCGCCAGCCAGGACGCGCGCGAGAAGCTGACGCGCGCGGAAATCGTGATCCCCGCCGCGGCACGCCTCGGCGAAGAGGTGATCAACCTGGACGGCGTCGCCAAGGGCTATGGCGACAACCTGCTCTTCGAGGACCTCGACCTGCGCCTGCCGCGCGGCGGTATCGTCGGCGTGATCGGCCCGAACGGGGCGGGGAAGACTACGCTCTTCCGCCTCATGACCGGCCAGGAAACCCCCGATGCCGGCACCGTCGAGCTCGGGCAGACCGTCCAGCTCGCCTACGTCGACCAGAGCCGCGACGCGCTCGACCCCGACAAGAGCGTCTGGGAGGAGATCTCCGACAGGCAGGACGAGATCGAGCTGGGCCGCGGCACGAAGGTGAACTCGCGCGCCTACTGCTCCTGGTTCGGGTTCAAGGGCGGCGACCAGCAGAAGAAGGTCGGCGTCCTATCCGGCGGCGAGCGCAACCGGGTGCACCTGGCGAAGCTGCTCAAGAGCGGCGGCAACGTCATCCTCCTCGACGAACCTACCAACGACCTGGACGTGGACACGCTCCGGGCGCTCGAGGACGCCTTGCTCAACTTCGCCGGCTGCGCCGTCGTCATCTCGCACGACCGCTGGTTCCTCGACCGCATCGCGACCCACATCCTGGCGTTCGAGGGCGAGAGCCGGGTGGTCTTCTTCGAAGGCAACTACCAGGAGTATGAGACCGACCGCCGCCGCCGGCTCGGCACGGAGGCCGACCAGCCACACCGCATCAAGTACCGCCGGCTGATCCGGGCCTGAGGCCTCGTACAACACCTCAGATGTTGCGGCTAACGTGTTGTGGCATGCCAATATGGAGCAGTCGTCCCGAGAGCGGCGCGACTGGCGCGCCGGGCCACCGACCGGGTCCGAAACATGCGATTTCTTGCCGCCGTCACCAACTCAAACGACGGAGGCAGTATGGCAGACAACCGAAGCGGCAGTCAGAAGGGCAAGCAGGGCGACAAGCAGGGCGATCGTGACCAGACCCAGCGCGAGCAGGAGACCGGCACGCGCCAGGGCCAGGGATCGACGCAGCAGGGTGGCGGACAGGGCGGCTTCCGGGAGGAACAGGGCAGCACGCGCACGGGCCAGGGCAGCGAGCGGGAGGAGAGCGGCCGCGGGCGCCAGGGCACCGAGCGTGAGGGCGGCAGCGAGACCCGGCAGGGCTCCTCAAAGCAGGGTTCGTCGAGCCCGTCGCGCGGTGGTTCGTCTCAGCAGGGGTCCTCGCGCAAGCGCAGCGACGGTAACCTGACCGAGGAAGACCTCGGCTCCATGGACAGCGAGCATACGCGCGGTCGCTCGGACCGGTAGCACGGCCGAGTGATACGCGGACGGGCCCGCGGCGCGAAGCTGCCGCGGGCCCGTTTTGCATTCGGCGGCCGAAGCCGCAGATTCCCCGCCTGTCGCCGGGCGCGTTTCATCGAGCGCGCCTGATCGATTGTACTTCGCCCGGCGGTTGAGCTCGGGCGCTTCGCGCGCAATCGAGGGGCGACCTGGAAGAGGGGGCGGAGCCGTCCTGGTGGGCGGGCCGGTCTTCAAAACCGCGTAGCCCGGCTCACACCGGGCAGGTGGGTTCGATTCCCACACGCTCCCGCCAGCTCCGGGAAAGGCCGTCAGGGCTGTGCAGCCCTGACGGCCTTTTCCGGTTCGGCGCGGGGTTCAGGCCGCGCGCGGACCGCCCCGGCGCGGTCCGCGGCGCGGGCGCGAGCCCGCTCCGGTTCCCGGGTGGCCGTTTGCCGACGCGGCGCCGCGGCGGTACCCGCCGTCGCCCGTGCGCGGCGAGCCGTGAGCGCTGGCCGGGGCGCTCAGCGGACGCGCCTGGCGAGGCGCCCGCGCGGCGCGGGCGGCAGCGATCCGTTCGTGGCGGGCGACCTCGAGCCGCTCGTCGTTGGCGGCGCTGTAATCGAACCCGGCGATCGTGCGTCGTTCGACGCGGCTGCCGAGGGCGCGCTCGATGCGACGCACCTCGTCCTCGTCCTCGGGCGCAACCAGCGTATAGGCATCGCCGGTGAGGTCGGCGCGTCCGGTGCGGCCGACGCGGTGGATGTAGTCGTCGGGCGACGCCGGAACGTCGAAGTTGACGACGTGATCGAGCGCGGTGATGTCGATGCCGCGCGCGACGATGTCGGTCGCGACCAGGATGCGGAAGTCGCCAGCCTTGAAGCCGGCCAGGGCGGCGGTCCGCTGCGCCTGGCTGCGGTTGCCGTGGATGCGCGCCACCGCGACGCCATCCCGCTCCAGCTTCTGCGCCAGCCGGTTGGCCCGGTGCTTCGTCCGGCAGAAAACGATCGCGCTGCCGATCGTATCGCGTCGAATCAGCTCGGCGAGCAACTCCACCTTGAGGCGTGACGGCACCGGGTAGAGCGCCTGTGAAATGTTCGTCGCAGCACGCGCCGGACGCTCGACATTGACCCGTGCCGGCTGCTTCAGCAGCTGGCGGGTCAGGGTCGCGATCTCGGGCGGCATCGTCGCCGAGAAGAAGAGCGTCTGGCGTGCCGTGCGCGGCAGCGACTCCAGGATCCGGCGAATCGCGGGCAGGAACCCCATGTCGAGCATGCGGTCCGCCTCGTCGAGCACCAGCGCCTCGACTCCGCGCAGCGCGGCGTAGTCGTGCTGCATGTGATCCATGAGCCGGCCCGGCGTAGCGACGATCACGTCGACGCCGCGACGCAGCGCCTGCTCCTGCGGCTGCATGCCGACGCCGCCGTAGACCGCTGCGGCGCGCAGCTTCGTGTGCGGCGCGAGCTGCGTGAAGTGCTCCAGCACCTGGGCCGCCAGCTCGCGGGTGGGCACCAGCACCAGCACGCGGGTCGTGCCGCGCGACTTGTCCAGCAGGCGCTGCATCAGCGGCAGCAGGAACGCGGCCGTCTTGCCGCTCCCGGTCGCTGCGCACGCCAGCACATCCCGCCCGGCCAGGGCCAGCGGGATGGTGTCCGCCTGAACCGGTGTCGGCCGGGTGAACTCCAGCTCTTCCAGGGCGCGCATCAGGCGCGCATCCAGGCCGAGGCCGGTGAACCCCGCATTCGCTCGTGCCGAGTTCGGCAGAGGCTTGTTCTGCATTCCGTGTCTTTCTCTCGAGTATCGTTCGCCGCGCGGCCCGACCCCATCGGCCGAGCACAAAAAAACCCGCGATGTGCCTGCTCCGAGGCAACATCCGCGGGTGCAGCGGGAGACCGGGTCGGCCCCCTGTGAGCGCCAATCTAGCGGAAAGGGACGCCTTTGTCACCCCGGGCGCCCACCAGCGCAGCAATTCCGGCAAGGCGGACGCCCACCAGCGCACCCCATCCGGCAAGGCGATCCCCGCGCCCCGAGCCGATCGCGGCCGCTCACGCCGCCACGGCCGGTCTCATCCGCGCAGCGCCGGCAGCACGTGCGACCCGAAGTCGTCGATGAAGCGCTCCTGCTCCCGGCTCACGTTGTGGAGGTAGCAGCGCTCGAAGCCGAGCTCGGCATCCTGCTGCAGCCAGGCGACGTGCTGCTCCAGGTCCGTCGAGACGCGCACGTGGCCCTCCAGGTCCTCGCGCCGCACGAAACGACCCACCTCCGCGAACTCCGCCGGGTTGCGCAGGTTCGCGAGCACGGCGCTGCCGGCCATGAGCGAGCGCCACTGCCCGTGCGCATCGCGCCACGCCTCGGCCTCCGTCCCGGCGTAGCTCAGCTGCACCTGCAGGAACATCGGCTTGCCCGCGCCGCCGCCGTTCCGGAACGCGTCCACGATCCGGCGCAGCGCGGCGGGCGGCTGGCCGGTGGTGACCAGCGCATCGGCCCAGCCGCCCAGCCACTCGGCGGTCTCGGGCGTGAGCGCCGCACCGACCAGCAGCGGCGGTTCCTCGGGGCGGGAATACAGGCAGGCGTCTTCGACCGTGACCAGGCCATGGTGGGTGACGGTCTCGCCGGCCCAGAGCGCGCGCATGACGTCGGCGCACTCGCGCAGCCGGCGATTCCGCTCCGGCTTGGGCGGCCAGCGCTCACCGGTAATGTGCTCGTTCAGCCACTCACCGGAGCCGATCGCGAGCCAGAACCTGCCGGGAAACAGCTCGGCCAGCGTCGCTGCGGCCTGCGCGATGATCGCCGGGTGGTACCGGTAGCCGGGAGCGTTCACGACGCCGAACGAGAGCGACGTCGCCTGCAGCGCCGCGCCCAGCCACGACCAGGCGAACCCCGACTCACCCTGCGCTGCGGTCCAGGGGTGGAAGTGATCCGAGCACATGGCGGCATCGAAGCCGGCTGCCGCCGCGTGCTGCACGTGCCCGAGCAGCACACTCGGCGCGTACTGTTCGTGGGAGGCATGGTATCCGATCAGCGTCATGATGGGCCGCTCAGTATCGGCTGGCCCGAAGGGCATAGTTGAGACCGCCGACGCGGAACCAGCGGTAGCCGTACGGCTCCAGCACCAGGTGGTGCGCCCCCGAGGCGCGCGCCCTCGACTCTTCCTCGACGCGCAGGTCGACCAGCCGGTCGCCGTCCTCGGCGCGCGGACGGATGCGGACGCTCACGGCCCGGTCCGAGAAGTTGTGCACGATCACCAGGGCATTGCCGCGCCACTCGTACTGCATGGCCAGCACGTGCGGCGAGCCGGTACCGAGCAGCTGCCATTCGCCCCACCCGATCTCCGGGCATTCCTTGCGCAGCCGGATCATGGAGGCGTTCCAGTTTAGCAGCGATCCCGGATCGCGCTGCTGGTCCTCGACGTTGACCCGCTCGTATCCGTAGACGCCGCCCGTGACCAGCGGCATCACCGGCTTCTCCGCCAGCGTGAACCCACCGTGCCGCTCGGAGGACCACTGCATGGGGGTGCGCACCGCATCCCGCTCCGACAGCTTCAGGTTGTCACCCATGCCGATCTCATCGCCGTAGCGGAACGTCGGGTTGCCGGGCAGCGAGAACATCAGGCTGTGCGCCAGCTCGTAGTGCTGGCGGTCGCCGAGCATGGGCGCCAGCCGCCGGCGCACGCCGCGATCGTAGAGCCACATGTCCTCCTCGGGCGCGAAGCGCTCCGCCACGCGGGCCCGCTGCGGGTCGGTGAGCCGGCCCAGGTCGAGCTCGTCGTGCGTGCGCAGGAAGTGACCCCACTGACACCCCTGCGGCAGCCGGCGCGTCGCCCGCAGCGCGTCGGCCAGCGGCGCGACCTCGCCACTGGCGAGCGCGTAGAAGAGGTGCTGGTTCACCCAGAAGTTGAAGATCATCTGCAGACCTTCGCCGTTCCTGCCGAGGAACGGCGTCTCCTCACCCGGCGGCACGTTCGCCTCGCCGAGCAGCACGGCATCGCCGCGACGCAGCTGCAGCAGCCGGCGCAGGTCGTACAGGAACGTGTAGTCGTGATCCCACTTCGCGCTGGTCGTGTCGGGGATTTCGAGGATGAAGGGGACCGCGTCCACCCGGAACCCGGCGACGCCCAGCTCCAGCCAGAATCCCATCACGCGCTTCAGCTCCTCGCGCACCTCCGGGTTGCTGGTGTTCAGGTCGGGCTGAAACTCGTAGAAGCGGTGGTAATAATACGCGCGCGCCTCGGAGTCGTACGTCCACGTGGCCTTCTGATGTCCCGGGAACACCATCCCCTTGTTCCAGTGCTTCGGCTTCTGCTTCGACCACACGTACCAGTCCCGGTAGCGCGATTCCGGGTCGCGGCGCGCCGACTGGAACCACGGGTGCTGGTCCGATGTGTGGTTGATGACCAGGTCGATGATCACGCGGATGCCCCGCTTGCCGGCCTCGTGCATGAACTCGACGAAGTCCCCGCTCGAGCCGAAGCGCGGATCGACGCCGTAGTAATCCGCGACGTCATAACCGTCATCGCGATCCGGAGAAGGCTGGAAGGGTGCGAGCCACAGCGTATTGATGCCCAGCGCATCCAGGTAATCGAGACGGCGGATCAGGCCCTCGAAGTCGCCGATGCCATCGCCGTTGGCATCGAGGAAGGTTTCGACATCCAGGCTGTAGATGATCGCGTTGCGGTACCAGAGGTCGGCGATCATGACGCTCTGGCGATCAGGGGGATTGCGCGCATGCGACCTCCGGGTTCGGGACGGCGGCAGCCACGGCCGCGCTGCCGTCGTTTTGCAGGATGCGCGCCGGGCGTCCTCCGGCGCGCGCGGCGCGCGGTCCTGCCCGCACGCGCCGACGGCGCGGCGCGGGTGCGCGAGTCCGCGCGCGCAGCGGCTTGCCCCCCGGCACCCGGGGCGGGCACCGTGGATGCGCCTTCGCCGGCCAGGATCGGCCCGAGCGGCTCGGCCGGCACCTCATTGCCCGAAGGACGGGCGTTCCCGAAGGGAGGCAGCCCGTGGACGCAGGCGAGTCGGTCGGCCGCGGCCCGACGTTCCTCAAGGCAGCCTTCGCGCTGCTCGCGCTGCTCGTGCTGGCCGCCATCGGCTACGCATTCTGGATCGTGCTCCGCTACTGGGAGACCATCAGCGTCTAGACTGCGACCCGGCCGTGACCGGGCCGCGCAGGGAGGACGGATGACCAAGCGACAGGCGGGCCTCTTCTTCGTGGGTGCGACCGGCATCTTCCTGATCGTGTTCCTCGGCTTGACGGTGCACAGCCACACCCGGTTTCCGGCGCTGACGAACGCCGACCGCATCGACGAGGCGGTGCTCGAGGGTCAGGACGTATGGCACCGGAAGAACTGCATCAACTGCCATACCCTGCTCGGCGAGGGTGCCTACTTCGCGCCCGACCTGACCCGGATCACGGCGCACCGCGGCCGTGCGTACCTTACCGCCTTCATGCAGGACCCGGCGCTATTCTACTCAGAGGAGCAGCACCGGCGGCTGATGAACAATCCCGAGCTGACCGAGACCGAGATTGCGAACCTGCTGTCGTTCCTCGAGTGGATCGACGGCATCGACAACTTCGACTGGCCGCCCCGGCCGATCCTGGTGAGCGGAAACCTGCCGGGCACCGCGGGGGGCACCGAGGCACCGGCAGCCGCTTCCTCGGACCCGGTAGCCCAGGGCGAGGCGCTCTTCCGCGGCACGCCGGGGGCGTGCTTCACCTGCCATTCGACCGCGCCGGATGTGCACATGGCCGGGCCGTCCCTGGCCGGTCTCGCCGCCCGCGCGACGCAGCTGGTCGCGAGCCCCGAGTACACCGGCGCCGCCACCGAGGCCGAGAGCTACATCCGAGAGTCGATCCTGGATCCGAGCGCGCACCTGGTGCCGGGGACGCTCTACTCCGCGGGCGGCCGCTCCTTCATGCCGGACAACTACGAGCAGCTGCTCACGCCCGAACAGATCAGTCAGCTGGTCGCTTACCTCATGACGCTCCGCTGAGCGCGAAAGGGGCGCGAACATGAAGTATCGTTCCCAGGAAGTCGCCTACTGGTATTTCGCGGTGGCACTGCTGCTGTTCGCGCTGCAGCTCGTGTTCGGCTTCCTCTCCGCGGCGAAGTACCTGGGGCCCGATCCGCTGCGTGCGGTGCTGCCCTTCGACGTCACCAAGGTCATCCACACGAACCTGCTCGTGGTCTGGATCCTGGCCGGCTTCCTCGGTGCCGCGTTCTACATCGTGCCCGAGGAGTCCCGCACCGAGCTGCACAGCCCGAAGCTGGCGTACTGGACGCTCGCGCTGCTGGTGGTCGCGGGCGTGGTCGCGGTGGTCGGCTACATGTTCGGCTGGACCGCGGGCAACAAGCTGCTCGAGCAGCCGCTGCCGGTGAAGCTGGCCATCGTCGTGGTCATGCTGCTGTTCGCGTACAACATGATTCGCACCCTGCAACGCGGCGCGCGGGTCACCGCCACCGAGGGCGTCCTGGTCGGCGGGCTCTTCGGCGCCGCGCTGCTCTACCTGCCGTCGCTGCTCGAGTACACCAACTACACGATCGCCACGTTCTACCGCTGGTGGACGATTCACCTCTGGGTGGAGGGCGTGTTCGAGCTGGTGCAGGCCGGCATCCTGTCCTTCCTGCTGATGCGGCTCACCGGCATCGACCGCACCACCGTGGAGAAGTGGCTCTACATCATCGTCGGCCTCACCTTCGCCACCGGCCTGATCGGCACCGCCCACCATTACTTCTGGATCGGCGTGCCCCGCTACTGGCTGCCCCTGGGCGGCTTCTTCAGCGCGCTCGAGCCGCTGCCCTTCTTCGCCATGGCGATCATCGCCTACATGGCGCTGCAGCGGATCCGGGTCGCGCCCCGCAACCGGATTGCGCTGCACTGGACGATCGGCAGCGCCATGGTCGCGGCCATGGGGGCCGGCCTGCTCGGCCTCGCGCACACGTGGCCGGCCGTAAACCAGTGGACCCATGGCACGCTGATCACGCCCATGCACGGCCACCTCGCGTTCTTCGGCGCCTACGCCATGATCGTGCTCGCCGTGATCAGTTACGCGCTGCCCTTCATCACTGGCAACCCGGACGCGGAGGTACGGCACAGCGGCATCGGCCTCTGGGCGTTCTGGCTGCAGGTCGGCGGCATGACCGGCATGACCATGGCGTTCGCCGCCGCCGGAATCGGCCAGGTCTACCTCGAGCGCATCATGGGCGTGGGCTACCTGGATACGCAGCTCAAGCTCGGCGTGCACTTCCAGATGCTGATCGCCATGGCGACGGTCTTCAGCATCGGGGTCGTCCTCTTCCTCGTCGATTTCTTCGTGATCAATCCTCGGCGCGGCAGCATCGTGGTGAGCGAGGTGCCGGTCGAGCCGCTCGCACCGGTCGCCTGACGCGCCGCTGCCAGGCACGCCCCCGGGTGGCGACACCGGGGGCGTGCACTCCGCGCGAGCCTCAGTGACTCGGTGGGTCAGTCGTCGTACTCGATCTCCGAAATGCCATTCTCGATCTCCACCTCGAACTCGATCACGCTTCCCGTCAGAGCGAAGTCGTAGAGCGCCAGATTCCGTACCGTGCCGTCGCCGTTGCGGAACAGCACGCCCGGATCGATGCGCACCGTAAAGGTGGGATTGGTGGCACCCGCCTCGATCACGACGGGAGGGTCGAGGTGCATCTCGATTTCGATCTCGGCGTCGAAGAAGACGCGGAACGGAACGCTCGTGCCCCCGGTCGGCGTGAAGCTGCCGACCACCAGCACACTCGCGTCCCGCGGCCAGTCGGGAAACCGCGACCGCACCGCCGCCCGCAACGCGATGATCTCGTCCCTCCCCACGCCGTCGTCCTCATCCTCATCCACGTCATCGAGGTCCTCGATCTCGAAGTCGAGACGGGCATACGTGCCGGTGTCCACCGCCTGCGCCACCGCGATCACCCCGGATCCGTCGAGCGGCACATCGAGCAGGGCTGGACCGGCGCGGAAGCGCTCGCACGAATGGTCCTCCTCGACGCAGTGGTCGTCATCCAGGCGCTTCAGCTCGAACTCGTCCATGATCATGTACAGCTCATCGATCCGGAGCGTGCCGTTGCTGCCCACCAGCACCAGCGTGCCGGCTTCCAGCGACGCACCCGCGCCGCTGGGCGCAACCGTCGCCAGCCGCACCGACACCTGCTTGTCTGTCGTGCGCGGGCCCGTTGCATCGGAGCAAGCGGCCAGCGCGATCAGCGCCAGCATCGCGGCGCACTTTCCGGAACCTCGGCACATGAAACCTCCTGGGTCATGAGGGCATTGCTGCGTTCGACCACCAAGGGGCAACGCCCATTCCGCGTCCTTACCGCTCTGCGCAACTCGTTGCGGGAAAATGGTATAGCTCAGGTGGACCCGGTAATTTCCGGGCCACTGGCTGACCCCTTTCTGTAGCGCTATGCTACAGCATGTCCCTTCACGTGACGTAACCCGCTTGACCCGAAGCGAAGCGCGGGACGTGCCGGTTCTCGCTGTGCTGCAGCGCAGCGATGCGTTCGCGCGCGTCTGGGCCGAGCTGGCGGCCGACCTCGGGCTCGAGCTGCGTACCGCACCCGACCCGGCCGGGCTCGCGCCGCTGGTAGAGGCATGCGCGATCCTGCTGGTGGTTCCCTCGGAGGAGCAGGACGCCCCTGGGTGGGTGCAGGCACTGGGGGCAGCGGGGGGCCGGCACGTGGCCGTGGTCGGCTCTGCTGCCGAGCACCGGCTGGCGGTAGCGGCACTCCGGTCCGGCGCGGTGGAGTACTTCGCGCTGCCTGCCGACCTGGCGCCGCTGCGCAGCTGGGTTCTGGAGGGAGCCGCCGCCGCGGCCGCACGTCTCCGAGCCGCGAGGCTGGCCGCGTCGGAGCGTGAGCAGTTCGACTTCTCACGCGTGATCGGCGAGAGCGCAGGCCTGCGGGACGCGCTCCGCGTGGCGGCGCGGATCATTCCGCGCGGCAGCGCCACCGTCCTGCTCACCGGCGAGACCGGCACGGGCAAGGAAGTGCTGGCGCACGCGATCCATTACAACGGCCCGCGCAGCGCCGGTGCATTCGTTGCGGTGAACTGCACGGCGCTCCCGGCGAACCTGCTCGAGGCAGAGCTGTTCGGCTACGAGAAGGGCGCGTTCACGGATGCCCGGGCAGCCAAGCCGGGCCTGTTCGAGGCCGCTCATGGCGGCACGCTCTTCCTCGACGAGATCGGCGATCTGCCGCCGGAGTTGCAGGCGAAGCTGCTTCGCGTGCTCGAGGAAAGGCAGGTTCGACGACTGGGCAGTCTCCGCACGCTGGCGATCGACGTGCGCGTCGTGGCCGCGACTCACGTGGACCTGGAGCGCGCCATCCGCGAGGGCCGCTTCCGGGAAGACCTCTATTTCCGGCTCAGCGTGGTGCCCATCCGGCTGCCGCCATTGCGGGAACGCGGCGCGGACGTCCTGCTGCTCGCCGAGCGCTTCCTGGCCGAGTTCGCCGAGTCCTACGAGGTCGCCGCCCCTCAGCTCACCGACGAGATCCGCCGTGCCCTCCTCGCCTACGAGTGGCCCGGCAACGTGCGCGAGCTGCGCAACGCCCTCGAGCGTGCCGTCCTGCTCGGAGACGGCTCGCTCGCGCTGGACGATCTCTTTCGCCTGCCGCGTGGCCGGGTCAGCGGGTCCGAGAGCACGCTGCCGTTCCCGGCGAGCCTCGCGCAGATCGAACGGGCTGCAGCGCACCGCATGGTGGAGCGCCTTCAGGGCAACAAGAGCGCGGCCGCGGAAGTGCTCGGCATCAGCCGCACGCGGCTCTACCGGCTGCTCGAGGGCGACCTGTAGCACGGCGCTACAGCTGTGCGCCGCCACTACACGCTCCGCAAGCCGCTGCCAAGCACTGGCGCGCATTCTCAGGAGGTACGTGGCGTGCCGCGCGTTATCGTTAGGGTTGGTTCGACACATTTCCGCTGAGAGGACCGATGACAATCCTTCGATGGGCGCTGCCGGCGCTCGTGCTGCTGGCCGCGGGATGCGACGACACGAGTGCTCCCGATGCCGGGAAGACCGACGCCGAGCTTGAGTTCGTCCGCTTCCCCGCGACGCCGCCGCTGGCGGCGTTGCAGGCGAGTTTCTGGGCGGTGGCGGGCGATGACCGCCGGGTGGCGATCCGCTACCTGCCTGATGAGGTCGGCGAGGAAGGTGAGGAGTTCCTGGAGTTCCGGGTTCCCGGCGATGGGCTGTTCCGGCGTCCCGACGGTACGCGGTTCGCCGATGGGGACTCCATTCTGATCACTGTGATCGTGAGCCCGGACGGGCGATTCCTCTTCGAGCTCCAGCCGTCGGGACTGGTTTTCAACCCGGATCATCCGGCTCGACTGAAGGTGACCTATCGCCGGGTGGAGGACGATCTGGACGGGGACGGCGACGTCGATGACGATGACCTCGAGCTGGATTCTCGCCTGCAGGTATGGAAGCGAGAGCTGCCGGGGACGCCGTGGCGGCCGATCGGCACAGTGCGAGTCGAGGACTTCGATGAGATCGAAGGGGTGATCACCAGTTTCACCGGGTTCTGCATCGCAGGCTGAGATGGACGCCGACGCTCGTGACACCTCCGATCTGCTGGAGCGCGCACGCACGCTGGATGCGGCGGGCGAGCACGCCGCGGTGGTGCGCCTGCTCGAGCCGGTGCGGCCCGAGCGTCTGCTGCGTGACCCGGAGCTCGGCTACCACCTGGCGTATGCCTGGCGCCGGACCGGACGCACCACCGAGGCGCTCGGTCTGGTGCAGCAGCTGGCTCGTCCGGTGCTTCGCGGCGCCAGCCCGTGGTTGATCCGCCGCCGGCTCAATCTGGAAGCGATGCTGCGCTTCGACCGGGGCGACATCTCTGCAGCCGAACAGCTCTGGGCCGAGGTCGTCGAGCACGCGAGCAGCGCGGATGACCAGGCCCTCCTGGCCGCCGCTCACAACAATCTCGGCGTGGTCCTCACACTCCAGGACCGGATCAGCGCTGCCCTGGCGATCTACAACCGGGCGCTGCTCGCTTCCCGGCGCCTGGGTGACCGCCGCGGAATGGCACAGGCACACCAGAACCTCGCGATCGTCTTTCGGGAGCTGGGCCACCCCGAAAACGCAGACGCGAACTTCGAGCAGGCGCTGCAGCAGGCGCGTGCCGTCGGCAGCGAGGACGTACGGGGACGGATCGAGGAGGAGCGTGCCTTGCTGCAGCTCGAGGGTGGTGACGTCCCGCTCGCAGAAGCTACGGCCAGGCGCGCGCAGGAGCGGCTCACCCGGATCAACGATGTCGCTGGGCAGGGTGAGGCACTGCGGGTGCTGGGGATCATCGCGCTTCGCGAGCGTCGCACGAGTGACGCTCAGGGGCACCTGACGCGGGCTCTCGACCTGGCCGTCGCCACGCACAGCGCACTGCTCGAGGCCGAGACGCGCGAGGCCCTGGCCCTGCTACAGGAAATCCGCGGCGAACCGGCGGCCGCTGCCACTGAGCGGCACGCCGCAGACGCCGGCTTCACTGCGATGCGCGCGGCGGCGTGGGGCGCTCGCATCCGCAGGCGGACCGCCGTGCTGGTGCAGGCCTGAGCCCGTTTCGAGCTGCCAGCCGCCGGACACCGCAGCGCCCTGCGCACGCCGGCGGCTGGCGCCAGCCGCCTCGCCTCCCGATCTTCCGCTTCGACCCCAGCAGAGCCGCGAGTCATGACCCCTGTCCTCTCGCATTTCATCGCGGGTGAGTTCCGCCCGGACGCCGACGGCCCGTTGCTGCCGGTCATCAACCCGTCCGACCGCGACGACGTGATTGCGCTGGCACCGGAGGGGAGCGCGGCCGCAGCCGCGCTCGCCGCCGCGGCGGCATCGGCGGCGCTTTCCAGCTGGAGGAGGCTGCCGGGACCGGCGCGCGCCGAGCACCTGTATCGCTGGTCCTCGGCGATCGAGGCCCGCCGCGCGGAGCTGGCCCGCGCGCTCAGCCGGGAGGTGGGAAAGCCGATCGCGGAGGCGACCGGCGAGGTGGCCCGGTGCACCATGATCCTGCGCTACTACGCGGGGGAGGCGGTACGCGACCTGGGCGACGTCATCCCGGCGCAGATGCCCGGCGCCCTGCAGTTCACGATGCGCGACCCGCTCGGCGTCGTGGCGCTGATCACACCGTGGAATTTCCCTGCGGCGATTCCGCTCTGGAAGGCCGCCCCGGCGCTCGCATTCGGCAACACCGTAGTGCTCAAGCCATCCGAGCTTGCCCCGCACGTTGGCGTGCTGCTCGCCGAGACCGCCGCAGCAGCCGGACTGCCGCCCGGAGTGTTCAACGTAGTGCTCGGGGGGCCGTCCGCCGGTGCGGCCCTGCTGGAGGAGGCGTCGGTCCGCGCGGTGAGCTTCACCGGCTCGGCCGGCGTCGGCGCCCGCGTCGCCGCGGCGTGCGCGGCGCGCAACATTCGCTACCAGACGGAGATGGGCGGCAAGAACGTGGCGATCGTGCTGCCCGATGCCGACCTGGACCTGGCCGCCCGCCTGACCGCGGGCGGCGCCATGCGCTACGCGGGCCAGAAGTGCACCGCGACGAGCCGGGTGATCGTGGCGCACCCTGTCGAGGCCGCATTCCTCGACCGGCTGCGCGCGGCGATCGAGGCGCTGCCGATCGGACCGGTGGAGGACGCCGCCTGCGCGGTCGGGCCGCTCATCACGCCCGCGGCGCGCGACCGCGTTCGAGCGGCGCTGGCGAACGCCCCGGGCGAGCGGATGTTCGGCGGCGAGCCGCCCGGAGACGCGCGCCTCGCGCGCGGCCTCTTCCTGGTGCCGGCCCTGCTCCGGGACGTCGATCCCGGCGCGAGCGTCGCACAGGATGAGCTGTTCGGTCCGGTGCTGGCCGCGTTCGGTGTCCGGGACGTGGATCAGGCGATCACGCTTGCGAACCGGAGCCGGTACGGCCTCTCGGCCTCGCTGTTCACGCGCGATCTGGGCGCTGC
>DATHVV010000100.1:0-10645 GCA_035461105.1 Longimicrobiales bacterium
TCAGGCGCGTGCCGGCTTGACGGCGCCGAGCGCAAATAACCTGACCAGCGCCGCGCCGGCGATGAATCCCCCGATGTGAGCCATGAATGCAACCCCGCCGCCCGATTGCGGGCCTTGACCGATGACTCCGAATGCGCTGACCAACTGGAAAACGAACCAGAGCCCCACCGCCACGTAGGCCGGCACCGTCGTCAGCATGCGCATGATGATCACCCGCACGCGGCGGCGGGGATGCAGCACGAGGTAGCCGCCCATGACTCCCGAGATGGCGCCGGACGCTCCCAGGCTGGGAATGAACGGATTGTCGCCGAACACGAATGTCGAAACGACGTGCGCTACCGAAGCCACCAGGCCGGTGAGGAGATAGAAGGCCGCGTAGCGGCCGTGGCCAAGGTCGTCTTCGACATTGTCGCCAAAGATCCAGAGGAACAGCATGTTGCCCAGCAGGTGCATCAGGCTGCCGTGCATGAAGATCGATATCAGGAGTGTCAGGTAGACATGGATCGGCGTCGGCTGCAGCGGGACCTCCACCGTCTCATCGCCGACCTGCACCGGCACCGGCCGCGCGATATCTTCGCCCGTGCGAATCTCCTCGGGCACGACCGACAAGGCATAGGTGAATCGATCGTTCGTGCCGAATCCCTGGAGGACAACGAACACCAGCACATTCAGTGCAATGAAGAGGTACGTTACGTAGGGGGTTCGGACGCGGTCGGCGTTGTCGTCACCTATCGGGAACACCATCGTGTCAGCTCCGCGAAGCCGGCCAGGACCACGGGACGTCGGCACATTTCGGCCCGCGGCGATTGCAAGATCCTGGCCGCCGCCCCCGCGCACGCCGGGCGCGCTCACGGTCCAGTTCCTGGGCCTCATCGCAACCAGCCATCACCCGTGGATGCGGCGTGGTGGTCACCGTGCGTACGCCCGGCTGGCAGCGCCTCGCCGGCCGCGTCGACCGCGCGTCAGCTCTGGCCCGGCGTGGTACGGCGTCCGCTGGGATGCGGAGGCAGAGGTTCAGCGCCTCCGGGAGGAAGAGATGGTAGACAGGGAACGAATCGGTCCGTGGTCCGCAGGGGCACGGCGGCCAGGCCGAGGGCCGCGTTCATCAGCGCGGCTGGTACCGCGCCCTCCAGCAGTTCCGGCAGGGGAATCCGCGGCCCTCAGAGTTCCGCGACAACCTTGACCGAGTGGCACGGCAGTAGCGCAGGTCCAACGAGGAGGTATCGGCGGGCAGCGGTAGGGGGGTGCGTAGCGCGTCCAGCACCAGAAGAGGCCCGCTGCGGTTCGCCGGCATCGGGTCTTTTCCCAACCGGGGCCCCGGCCAGCGGCGCGTCCCCGCAGGCGAATCACGTCACTCCCTGTTGCGAGGTCAATTCGAAACGTGTTCCGAGAGTTGTTTGAGCGCCCACCGCCACTCACACGTCCAGGTTCTTCACGTACTTCGCCTTCTCCTCGATGAACTTGCGGCGCGGCTCGACCTCGTCGCCCATGAGCGTGGTGAAGATCGAGTCGGCCTCGACGGCGTCCTCCATGGTGACCTTGAGGATGGTGCGGGTCTCCGGGTCCATGGTGGTCTTCCAGAGTTGCTCGGGGTTCATCTCGCCGAGCCCCTTGTAGCGCTGCACGTTGACGGTGCGCTTGCCGTCGCCGCCGTTCTGCATCCGGTTCATGAGCACGTCCCGCTCCTCCAGCGAGTAGGCGTAGTGCTCCTCCTTGCCGCGCGCGACGCGGAACAGCGGCGGCTGCGCGATGTAGAGCATGCCCTCGTCGATGAGCGGGCGCATGTGTCGGTAGAAGAACGTGAGCAGCAGCGTGCGGATGTGGGCGCCGTCGACGTCCGCGTCGGTCATGATGATGACCTTGCCGTAACGGGCGCTCTTGGTGCTGAACTCGTCCTCGCCGATGCCGGTGCCGAGCGCCGCGATGATGGTGCGGATCTCCTCGTTGGAGAGAATCTTGTCGAGCCGGGCGCGCTCCACGTTCAGGATCTTGCCGCGCAGCGGCAGGATCGCCTGGTAGTTGCGGTCGCGACCCTGCTTCGCGCTGCCGCCGGCGGAGTCGCCCTCGACCAGGTAGATCTCGCACATGGCGGGGTCGGTGATCGAGCAGTCGGCGAGCTTGCCGGGCAGCACCATGCCCTCGAGCGCGTTCTTCCGGCGCACCAGCTCGCGCGCCTTACGGGCGGCGAGCCGGGCGCGCGCCGCCTGGATCGCCTTGTCGATGATGGTGCGCGCGACCGACGGGTTCTCCTCCAGGAACTGGGACAGCTTGTCGTTGACGACGCTCTCGACCGCGCCGCGCACCTCGGAGTTGCCGAGCTTGGTCTTGGTCTGCCCCTCGAACTGGGGCTCGCGCACCTTGACGGAGAGCACACAGGTGAGCCCCTCGCGGATGTCCTCCCCGGAGAGCGAGTCCAGCTCCTTTTTCAGGAAATTGTTGCGGCGGGCGTAATCGTTGAGCGTGCGGGTGAGGGCGGCCTTGAAGCCGGTCAGGTGGGTGCCGCCCTCGTGCGTGTTGATGTTGTTGACGAACGTGAACGTGTTCTCGTTGTACCCGTCGTCGTACTGGAGCGCCAGCTCGATCTCGGCCTCCTCGCGACTGGCCTCGATGTAGACCGGCTTCGGGTGGAGCGGCTTCCGGGTGCCGCGCAGGTACTCGACGAACTCCTTGATGCCACCCTCGTAGTGGTACTCCTCGCGCTTCTTCGTCTCGCCCGTGCGCTCGTCCGCGAGCGTGATTTTCAGGCCGCGGTTCAGGAAGGCCAGCTCGCGGAGCCGGTTTGCGAGCGTGTCGAAGTTGTAGTCGAGCTCGGTGAAGATCTGCGGATCGGGCTTGAAGGTGACGGTGGTGCCGGTCGACCTGGTCTTGCCGACAATCTCCAGCTCGGTCGCCTTGATGCCGCGCGAGTAGCGCTGGCGGTAGATGTTGCCGTTGCGCCGGACTTCCACCTCGAGCAGCTCGGAGAGCGCGTTCACCACCGAGACGCCCACGCCGTGCAGGCCGCCCGACACCTTGTACGACTCCTTGTCGAACTTGCCGCCGGCGTGGAGCATGGTCATGGCGACTTCGAGGCCCGGCTTCTTCTCGGTCGGGTGCATGTCCACCGGGATGCCGCGGCCATCATCGACGACGGTGATCGAGTCGTCGGGGTGGATCAGCACCTCGATGTGCGTGCAGTGGCCGGCGAGCGCCTCGTCCACCGAGTTGTCGACCACCTCGTAGACCAGGTGGTGCAGGCCGCGCGCGCTGGTCGAGCCGATGTACATGCCGGGACGCTTGCGCACGGCCTCGAGGCCCTTGAGCACCTGGATCTGTCCAGCGGAGTAGTCGCTGCCCTTGTTCTTGGCCATCACACACCTTTTCATGATGCCGCACGCGCCGGATGCGCATGCGCTCCGGGACCGCCGCACCGGTGCGGCGGAGCCGTATTTCAGACAGGATCGTCCGGGGTGCCCGGGCGAATCCTCGTTGATACCCCGCGGGGGCGCCCGGGTTGCGCCCGGCGCGCCCCCGAACCCGTTGCGGCAGAGCCGGTTCGGCCCCGCTACTCGCCCTCGCCCATGACGAACCGGATCCGCTCGATCCGGCCCCGGGCGCGGTCCTCGTTCAGGCGCCGCAGGATCTCGCGCTCCATGAGCTTCAGCTCGGCCAGCCAGGCGCTCGAGCGGACCGCCACCACCAGCGTCCCCGCGGACGTGCGGAGCGGTACCGTGACCGCGGCAATCGCGGGACCGACGCGCGCCGCCCACTCGGGGACGATCCCGGCTTCCTCGATGCGCTCCTCGAGGCCGGAGTCGCGCAGGTACTGCTGCAGCGCGTCGGCGAGCGGAGTCGGCTTCTGCCGGAAGCTCATGAGGCGGCGGCCCCGCTGACCCGGCCGTCGCGGATCCGCCAGCGGGCGACGCGTCCGGCGGCGCCATCGGTGAGCGGTCCCAGCATCACGTCGGTCTCCTTGGGCGCGGTGAGCACCACCTGGCCGTGGGCGCCCTCCTCGAGCAGGCGCACGATGCGCCGCGAGCGTCCCGGATCGAGCTCGGCGAAGACGTCGTCGAGCAGCATGAGCGGACGCCGGCCGCGCGCGGCCAGGATCGTGTCGGACTCGACCAGGCGGAGCGCGACCGCGCCGGTGCGCAGCTGGCCCCCCGACCCGTACTGGCGGAGATCCACGCCCCCGCTTTCCGTCTCCAGCACGAGTGCGACATCATCGCGGTGCGGCCCGGCCAGGGTGACGCCACGCTCACGCTCGCGCCGGGCGACGCGCTGCAGGCGGGCGCGGAACGCCGCCGCGATTGCACCACTCCCGCCATCCTCGACGCCCACATCGGGCGCATAGCCGAGCGTCGCGGAGCGGCCGCCGCTGATGTCGCGGTAGAGCTCGGCGAAGCGCGCCGCATGCCCGGCGACCCAGGCGCCGCGCTCCACCATGAGCCGGGTGCCGTGGGCGATCATCTGGTCGTCGAAGGCCTCGATCACGGTATCGTCGCTGCCGGCGCGCAGCATCGCGTTGCGGTGCCGGAGCAGGTGACGGTAGCGCTGCAACGCGTCGAGGTATCCGGGCGCGTTGAGCGAGAGCACGATGTCGAGGAAGCGACGTCGCTCGCCCGGCCCGCCGGCCACGATGTCCACGTCCGACGGCGAGAACACGACCGCACCGAGCTGGCCGAGCGCATCGCCGATGCGGTCGGGTTCTACACCATCCAGGCTGACCCGCTTGGTGCGGGCGCGCGGCTCGTACGCGGCGCTCACCTCGAAGCGGCGCGGCGGCGTGCCTTCCATCGCGTCCTGGAACACGCCGCGCACGAAGAACGCGTCCGTACCGAAACGCACCAGCTGCTCGTCCGCGGCGCCGCGAAAGGACCGGAAGATCTCCAGGTAATAGAGCGCCTCGACGAGGTTGGTCTTGCCCGAGCCGTTGTCGCCGATGATCACCGCGCCCGTGGGCGGCAGCTCCAGGCGCAACTCCTCGAAGTTGCGGTAGTTCCTGAGCCGCAGCTCGGTGCAGACCAGCGACATGCGGGAAGCTACCGCATCGGGGAGCGCGGGACCACGGCGCCGCGCGCGTCAGCTCCCGGTGAAGTTCGCGGTGCGCTTCTCGAGAAACGCGCTCATGCCCTCGCGCATGTCGGCGGTCGCCGCGAGCAGCCCGAACAGGTTCGACTCGAGCGTCTGAGCCTCCTCGCTGCCGGCCACGGCCGCGTGATCCACGGACTCGATGGCGAGTGCCAGAGCGACCGGCCCGTTCGCGATCATCTTCCGGAGCAGCTCGGTGGCGGCGCCGAGCAGCGCGTCGGGCGTCTCGACCCGGTTGACCAGGCCGATCCGGTGCGCCTCGGCGGCATCGATCATCTCACCGGTCAGGATCAGCTCCAGCGCGCGCCCACGTCCGACCAGGCGCGGCAGACGCACGGTGCCCCCGTAACCGGGAATGATGCCGAGCTTCACCTCCGGCAGCCCGAAGCGGGCCTTGCTCGACGCGACCCGCACGTGGCAGGCGAGGGCCAGCTCCAGGCCGCCGCCGAGCGCGAACCCGTTTATCGCCGCGACCACCGGCTTCGGCATCCGCTCGAGCAGGCGGAAGGCGTCCTGGCCCTCACGCGAGACCTGCACCCCGTCGAGCGGTCCCATCCGCGACAGCTCGGCGATGTCGGCGCCGGCGACGAATGCCTTCTCGCCGGCCCCGATGATCAGGATGCCGCGTACCGCGCCATCAGCGCGCAGCGCCCGGAACGCGTCCGCCAGCTCGCGGACGGTTGCGGCGTTGAGGGCGTTCAGCTTGTCGGGGCGGTTCACCGTCAGCGTGGCGATCCCGTCCGCGGTCTCCAGCTTCAGGAACTCGTAGCTCATCGCGATTTCATGGTTCGGGTCGGACAGCGCGCGCTGAATGTAAGCCCGGGGCAGGCGCTCGCGAGGGGTCTCAGGCGCCACCCCGCACGGTACCGGTCACGAGCCGTGCCGGGTCGAGCCAGCGCTCCGCGGCGGCACGCAGGCCCTCGGCGTCGACGGCCTGCACGCGCGCCTCGAACTCGCGCAGCTCCTCGATGCCGCGGCCGTAGCGCAGGGCGTCCGCCAGGTCCGCGAGCTGGCGGCCGTTCGTCTGCCTCCGGATCTGCCATGCCCCGATCGTGAAGCGGCGCGCGCGCTCGAGCTCCGTGTCGCTCACGCGCTCCTCCGCGCTGCGGAGCAGCTCAGCGACGAGCGCGGTGCGGGCTTCGTGCTCGCGCTCCGGGGCCGTGCCGATGTAGCCGACGAAGGCGCCCGCCTGCCAGCGCGCGAGCGGATAGGCGGACACCGTGTACGCGAGCGAGCGGCGGCTGCGCAGCTCCTCGAAGAGGCGGCCACCCAGGCCGCTCACGGCATTCGCGAGAACCCGCAGGGGGATCTGGTCGGCGTGATGGCGAGCCGGCCCCGGGAACGCCGCGACGATGGCGGTCTGCGCCTTCCGCCGGGACTCCACCCGCGCGGCCGGCTGCGACGGCCATACCGGTATCGCCGGCGGCTGGCCATCGGCGGGCACGGCACGCGCGAAGCGGGCCTCGACCCGGGCCGCGAGCGCCTCGGGGTCGCGCACGTCGCCGACCAGGAAGATCCAGGGTGGACTCTCGAGCACGCGCCGGCGGTGCCAGTCGCGCACCACGGCCGCGTCGAGCCGGGGCAGCGCGGCCGCGGCAGCGTCCAGGCTGAACCCGTAGGGGTGCGCATTCCAGGCCGCGTCGAACGCGAGCCGCAGCGGGTACTGGTACATGTCGTCGCGCAGCTGCTCCAGCTCGCTCAGGGCGACGCCGCGCTCACGATCGAGCGCGGCATCCTCGAAGGCCGGCTCGAGCACCAGGTCGGCGAGCAGCTCGACCCCGGATTCCGCGTGCTGCGCGGGCAGGGTCATCGACCACTCGAAGCCATCCGCTCCGCTCGCGGCCGAAATGCTCGTGCCGAGCGCCTCGACATCCTCGGCCAGGCGCGCGCCGCTGCGGGTGCGCGTCCCCTTGACGGCCGCACGCACCATGAGGCGGGTGAGGCCGGCATGCGCCACGCACTCGTGCAGCGCGCCGCCCGCGTGCGTGACGGCCAGCGACACCATCGGTGACCCCTGCCGCGGCAGCACCACGATGTGGCCGCCCCAGGAAGTGGTGTGAAGCTGGACGCCGCCCTCCTCGCGCGTCGCGACCCGCGGCGGCCGGAGCGGCAGCGCCGGGATCGGGGCCGGCGGCGCGGATGCACCCGATATGGCATCGGCCTCGAGCACGGCGGCGCGCATGCGGGCCAGGTCGGTGGCCGCCGCCGCGCTCGGCCGGTACAGCAGCAGCGTGCCCAGCGCGGGGTCCAGGTACTCGGCCGCCACGCGCCGCAGCGCGCTCGCGTCCGCGCCGCGCAGGCGCGCGATGTAGTCGTCGGCGAGGCGCCAGTCGCCGAGTGCTTCCCACTCCGCGAGCAGGCGCGCCTGGCCCTCGGCGGTTTCCAGCCGGCGGACGAAGCGGGCCTCCAGGATGCGCTGGGCACGCTCCACCTCGTGCGGCGCAACCGGGTGCTCGCGCAGCGCGCGCAGCACCCCCGCGATGCGCACCACGGCCGCTTCGGCCTGCTCCGGGCGGAGCTCCGCGCTCACCCCGAAGACGCCCACCTGCGTCGGTGTGTAGTTGTAGCTGGAGATGGCCTCGACCAGACCCGCATCGCGGACCTGGTGGTAGAGGCGGGCAGCGCGACCCTGTCCGAGCACGACCGCGAGCAGGTCCAGGGGCGCGGTGTCGGTGTGCAGCGTGCCCGGGCTGCGCCAGCCCCATTCCAGGTAGGTGTGGAGCACGTCACCGTCCAGCTCACGGAAGCGGAAGCCGCGCGCGGGCGGCTCGGGCGGACCCGGATCGCGCGTGGACTCGCCGCGCGGCATATTGCCGTAATGGCGCTCGGCGAGCTCGAAGGCTCGTGCCGCATCGACGTCGCCGGCAATGGTCACGATCGTGTTGGGAGGGTGGTAGAGCGCGCGGTAATAGCGCAGCACGTCCTCGCGCGTGAAGCGCGCCAGCGCGTCCGGCGTCCCGATCCGCCATCGGCGGATCCGGTGCACGTCGAACATGGCCTCGAAGAGGCGCTCCTGGGCGACCGCCTCGGGGTTGTCGAGCTTGCGCTGCGCCTCCTGGATGATCACCTGGAGCTCGCGGCGCAGCTCGTCCTCGTCGATCGCGGAGTGCTGCAACGCATCGGACTGGATGTCGAGCGCCTGCTCCAGCGAGCTGCTCGGCAGAACCGTATAGTACGAAGTGTGGTCGTAGATCGTGCCCGCGTTCAGGTAGCCGCCCGCGGCCTTCGTCTCGCGCGCGATCTCGCCGACGCCGCGCCGCTCGGTGCCCTTGAAGTACATGTGCTCGAGCACGTGGCTGATGCCCACGATCGGGTCGGGCTCGTCGAAGTAGCCGGCCCGGACGTGCGTGACCACGGCGACGACCGGCGCGCTGCGATCCTCGCGCACCAGCACGGTGAGGCCGTTGCCGAGCACGTGCCGGTGGGTGGGCAGACGATCCAGGAGCGACTCTCGTGACATCAGCGACTCGCGTGCACAGGGAATCCGGGAGGCTACGGCCGCGCGCCGCTTCCGGCAATCGGGGTTGACGTGGAGCGCATCCCCCTCCCGGCCCTGTTTCCCGCGCGCCTGCCCATCATTGGCATGCTGCACGCGCCGCCGCTGCCGGGCGCGCCCGGCTGGGGGGGCGCCATGGAGGCGGTCCTCGAGCACGTGCTGCGCGACGCCGCCACACTCGCTGCGGGCGGCGTGGATGGGCTGCTGCTGGAGAACTTCGGCGACGTGCCGTTCCACGCCGGCACGGTCGCTCCCGAGACCGTCGCGGCGCTGGCCGTGCTGCTGCGCGAGCTGCGGCGCGACGTGAGCTTGCCGATCGGCGTGAACGTGCTCCGCAACGATGCCGCCGCGGCGCTCGCGCTCGCGGCGGTGACGGGCGCGCGCTTCATCCGCGTGAACGTGCACACGGGGGCTATGCTCACCGACCAGGGCTGGATCACCGGGCATGCCGACCGCACCCTGCGGCGGCGCGCCATGCTGCGCGCGCCCGTCGCGATCGCGGCCGACGTGCTGGTCAAGCACGCGGTGGCGCCCGCGGGACTGAGCGCCGCCCGCGCCGCTCGGGACACGTGGGAGCGCGGCCGCGCGGATGTGCTGATCGTCTCCGGCGCAGGCACCGGCGAGGCGACCCCGGCGGACCGGCTCGCGGAAGTGCGCGCCGCGGTCCCGGAGGCGCCGCTCTGGATCGGCAGCGGGCTCGATGCCGGCAGCGCGGCCGAGCTGCTGGCTCACGCCGATGGCGCGATCGTCGGCAGCGCGCTGCAGCGCGACGGCCGCGCGGGCGCGCCCGTGGACGGTGCCCGCGTGCGTCGGCTCATGGCCGAGGTCTCGAGGCTGCGCTGAGCGGCCCCGCTGGCGCAGCACGCCGCCACGGCTCATGATGACGGTCCCGACCTCGCTCGAACATCAGCTGGAGTGTTGCCCGCGATGCAGGTGTACCTCAACGGCCGCTACCAGGACGCAGCCAGCGCGACGGTGTCCGTCGATGATCGTGGGTTCCTGTTCGCGGACGGCGTCTACGACGTGATCCGGGCCTACCCGGGCGGCATGCTGCTGCCCGAGGCCCACGTCCAGCGGTTGCGCGCGGGCCTGGCCTCGCTGCGCATCGACGAGAGCGGCGCGGACGGCGTGCTCGAGATCGGAGAGCGACTGCTGGACGTGAACCGGCTGCGCGGCATCGACAGCATCGTCTACATCCAGGTGACCCGGGGCGCGGCGCCGCGGCGGCACGCGTTTCCCGCCGCCGGCACCGCGCCCACGGTATTCGTCGCGACCCGCCCGTTCCCGGGGCTGCCGCCGGAGTACTACACGGAGGGCTGCGCCGCCATCACGGTACCGGACACGCGCTGGAGCCGCTGCGACATCAAGAGCACCTCGCTCCTGCCGAACGTCCTCGCCAACCAGGCCGCCCACGAGGCCGGCGCATTCGAGGCACTCTTCATCCGCGACGGCGTGGTGATCGAGGGCTCGCACACGAACGTATTCGCGGTCCAGGACGGCGGCCTCATCACGTTTCCCGCGAGCAACTACATCCTGAACGGGATCACCCGCACGTACCTGATCGAGCTGGCCCGGGAGCTCGCCATCCCCGTGAACGAGACCGGGCTGCTCTGGGAGCGCCTCAACCAGGTGGACGAGCTGTTCCTGTGCGGCACGACCACGGAAGTGCTGCCGGTCGCCACGGTCGACGGGCGACCGGTCGGGGGCGGCCGGGCGGGCGCGATCACCGGCCGTCTGCTCCAGGCGTTCCGCGAGCGGCTGCCCGGGTGAGCGGCGCCCGCCGGAACGGGCGGACTGGCCATGGACGCTTCCGCGATCGTCACTTACCTTGCGCTCACGCAGTCCACGCGCTCACGCAGTCCACCCACCGCACAGGCACAGGCATTCGCAATGAGTCGCTCGCTCAACAAGGTCATGCTCATCGGCAACATCGGCGCTGAGCCGGAGATCAAGACGACCGGCGCCGGCACCAGGTTCGCCAAGGTCTCGCTCGCGACGAACCGCACCTGGAACGACCGTTCGGGACAGCGGCAGGAGAAGACCGAGTGGCACCGGCTGACATTCTGGGACCGGCTCGCC
>DATHVV010000101.1:0-28240 GCA_035461105.1 Longimicrobiales bacterium
CGATGATCCCGGCCAGCTGCGCGCCGGAGATCTGCTCTTCTTCGCGGAGCCGGGCGCACCCGTGAGCCACGTCGCGATCGCCCTGACCGGCGCCGAGATCATTCACTCCGCCCTCGGCAACGGCGGCGTCGCCATCAACGACCTGGCTGGGGACCTGCCCTTCGAGCAGCGGCTGCGGCGCCTGTTCACCCACGCCCAGCGGCTGCTCCCCGACTAGGGTATCCGCAGCTGCCGCCCGGGAATCAGCCGATTGGGCGCGATGTTGCCGTTGGCGCGCCGCAGCTCCGCCACGCTCACGCCGTACCGGCGCGAGATCGCGTCGAGCGTGTCGCCTTTCCGGATGGTGTGCGTCCGACCCGTGGCTCGCTGCGCCGCCGGCGGCTTCGGCTCAGGCGCCCGCGCGCTCACGGTATCGACCGGATCCTCCTGCAGCCGGAACTCGCCACCCCGTGTGAAGTCGGCGAGCCGCGCCCCGATCGCGTCCTCCACCCGCTTCGCGCGCCAGGTCGAGGCCACGTGGTTCGCGATGATCGCGAACGCGAGTCGCTCCCCGTTGCCGGCCCGCACGTATCCCGCCAGTGCCGAGACGTTGTCGATGGTGCCGGTCTTCGCGCGCAGGTTGCCCTGCGCCCGGGTTTGTTGCATGCGCCGCAGTCCGCCCGGCGCGCCCGCTTCCGGCAGCGTCTGCCAGTAGCTCTCCCACATCGGCGTGCCCGCCATGTACGTGAGCAGGTGTACGATCGAGCGCGCCGTCACCCGGTTGAGCGGCGAAAGCCCCGAGCCATCATGGATCGCGATCGGCGGCGGGTCGCCCGGCGTAGCCTCGTCGAGCAGGTGCAGGATGGCACGCGCGCCCGCGTCCGCAGAACCCTCCCCGGTCGCGACCCGTCCCACCGTGCGCAGCGCCTGTTCCGCCATCAGATTGTGGCTGCGCTTGTTGATGATCTCGAGGATGGAGATGAGCGGCGGCGAGTTGTGCAGCGCCAGCACGCGCAGCGGACGGGCGGCGTCGAAGGCCGGCGCGAACACCGAGCGGCCGGTGACCGGTGATTGCTCCGCTGTCTGCACCGACTCCGCCCCGCCGGTCACCGTGATGCCGTTCTCGGTCAGCGCCTCGCGCAGCACCGCCGCGGCGAACCGGGCCGGGTCGGAGACCGGGATGGAGCGCTGGATGCCGCCGCTCGCCCGACTGATCCGGCCGCGCACCGTGATCGGGCCGTCGTAGCCGGCGCGCGTCACGTGGATCGAGGAGCGGCCGGACGCCACCGTCGTCGCCTCGTTCACTATCGCCATGCCGTCCCCTCCCGGCACCAGCCGGACCGAGGGACGCCAGCCCGCCTGCGCCGCGGGACGGATCTCCAGCGTCGCGATGTTCTCGGCGTACGAGAGCGCCCCGGCGGGCGCCGCGTACGAGGCGTTCATGTAGTCCTGCTTCCACCCCGCCCCCGTGGCCGCGCCCGCGAAGTAGGAGCCATCCCCGATCACGCGGCCCCGGACTTCGCGCACGCCGAGCGCCCTGAGCGTGTCGGCGAACGCACGCCATACGCTCATCTGCGTGCCGAACCTGCCCGAGATCGTCGGGTCGCCGGTCCCGTACAGCACCAGGTCGCCCTCGAGGACGCCGCCCTCCACCGGTCCGGTCGCGAGCAAGAAAGTGTTGTAGCGGAAGTCCGGACCGAGGTAGTACAGCGCGGCCGCCGACGTGAAGAGCTTCATGTTCGAGGCCGGGATGAGCATCAGGTCCGCCCCGCGCGCGAACAGCGTGTCACCCTGATCCAGCGACACCACCAGCACGCCCCACTCCGAGCCGAGCAGCCCCGCCCCGGCGATGAGCTGAGTGAGGTCGCGTTGTAGCGCGAGCGTCGCCCCATCGGGTTCCGTCCGCTCGGGGGCCGGCTGCGTCGTGGGCGACGGCTGCGCCACGGCCGCATCGGCGGCGGGGCCGCGCGCCGGCGAGGGTCCTCGGGCCGCCAGCGTCGCCCCCAGCGCGGCGGCGACCAGCAGCACGATCGGGATGATGCGCATGTTCATTGGGTTCGGGTGTAGCGGCAGGTCTCCATCCCAAGTTGCGTCCAGCGGCACGAACGGTGCAAGAGGAAGGCCACCGGCGGCCCCCGAGCGTAACCTTGCGAGCGGACCGCGGCCGCTCCACTTTTCGCCGACGAACGAGTCTGCTCATGCAGTCTACCGGCCACGACGCGCCCTCACCCTCTCCGCGCTGGAGCGGCGGGCGCGTTTTTCGTCGAGCGATGCCGACCGTCCACCGCACTGCGCAGGAGTCCCTCTCATGAGCGAGTCGCTCCGGATCCTCATCGCCGATGACGAAGCGCTGCACAATCTGGCGCTGACCAGCCAGCTGGAGATGCTGGGACACCAGGTGGTCGGCACTGCGAGCAACGGGCGGGAGGCGGTCGAGCTCGCCCGGCAGACGCAGCCCGACCTGGTCTTCCTCGACATTCGCATGCCGAGCATGACCGGACCCGAGGCCGCTCACGAGATCGCCGAGGACCGGCCTGTGCCCATCGTCATTCTCTCGGCATACAGCGATACCCGCACCGTCGAGGAGGCCGTCCGCGCGCCCATTTTCCATTACCTCGTCAAGCCGGTCGACCCCGATGACCTGGCCCCCGCGATCGCGGTCGCCCGGGCCCGCTTCCAGGAGTGGATGGATGCGCGCCACGAGCGCGACATGCTCGAGCTCAAGCTCGAGGAGCGGAAAATCATCGAGCGCGCCAAGGGGCTCCTCATGGATACGCGCAAGCTCTCCGAGCGCGAGGCCTATCGCTTCCTCCAGAAGACGAGCCAGGACAAGAACACTCCGATGGTAGACCTGGCCCGCAAGATCCTGCTGGCAGCGCCACTGCTCCAGAAGGACTGATGCGCCGGGCCGCAGTCAGCCGATGAGCTCCGCCCTGCAGAGCCGCCCCCCAGGACCCGACCGGCTCGCGCCCGCGCCGCCCGCCGCCGCCGCCGAAACGCGTCCGGCCTCGATCCTGGTGGTCGACGACGAGCCGCTCGCCCGGCAGATGTTCACCGACCTGCTCGAGGCCCAGGGATTCCGCGTCATCTCCGTCGCTCGCGGCGAGGAGGCGTTCTCGTTCCTGGGCGAGGTGGACCTGGTGCTGCTCGATGCCATGCTGCCGGGTCGCGACGGCTGGGACATCTGCCGCGAGATCAAGCAGCGTCACGACCAGCTGCTTCCGATCATCATGGTGACCGCGCGCACCGCTCCCGAGGATGTGGTGCGTACGTTCTCGGTCGGGGCCGACGATTACGTCGCCAAGCCGTTCCACGTGGCCGAGCTCACCGCCCGCATCGAGTCGCGCCTGCGCGTGCATCGCGCGGAGGTCGCCCTCAAGCGCGCGATCGCCCAGCTGCGCGACCTCGCCGACCAGAACTACGAGCTCTACGAGCGCGCCCGCGCCGACGCCGAAGAGCGCGCGCTGTTGCTTCGCGAGCTGGATCACCGGGTGCGCAACAACCTGTCGGTGATCATGGGTCTGCTCAGTATGGAGCGGAACCGGCTGCCGGCACGCGCGCCGGGTGAAGCGCTGGTCAGCCTGGAGAATCGCCTGCGCTCGTTCCTGCTGGTCCACGACGCGCTCCGCCGCCAGAATTACCGCGGCGTCTCGGCGCGCGAGATCGCCGAGAAACTGGCGCAACGCCTGCGCAATGCCTGGGACCCGGACCGCGCCGTCGCGCTGTCCTTCGAGGGGGATCTGGGCAGCCTGAACGAACGGCAGGGCTTCGCGCTGGCGCTCGCGCTCAACGAGTTGATCACGAACGCGTTCCGGCACGGCTTTCCCGATGACCGCAGCGGTACCCTCACGCTGCGCATGGCCCAGCACGGCGAGTACTCGCTCGTCGAGGTCATCGACTCCGGCGTCGGCAGCAGCGCCGCCTCACGCGGCAGCGTCGTCGGCAGCGGCCGCTCCATTGTCGAGGCCCTGGCCCGCGATGAGCTGGGCGGCACCGTCGACGTCCGCTCCGACGAATCCGGGACCGCCGTCACGCTGCGCTTCCCCCGCACTCCCTAGCCCCGGCCCCCGCGCACGTCGCCGGGCGCCGAGGCCAGGTTCGCTTCCTAGTAACTGCCCAGGTAGCTCTCGATCTCCCAGTCGTGCACCTGCGCGATATAGTCCTGCCATTCCTGCTCCTTCGCGTTCACGAACTGCTGGAAGACGTGGTCCCCGAGCGCCTCGCGCAGGAACGTGCTCCGCTTGAACAGCGTGATCGACTCGCCCAGGTCGCGGGGCAGCTCCTGGATCTTGTAGCGCCGCCGATCCCGCACGCTCAGCGCCCAGATGTTCTTGTCGATCGGCTCCGGCGGCTCGGTGCGGCGACGCACCCCGTCCAGGCCCGCGGCCAGCTGTACCGCGAGCGCGAGGTACGGGTTCGCGGCCGGATCCGGCATGCGCAGCTCCAGCCGCGTGCCGCCCTCGCGCCGCGCCGGCACCCGCACCATCGGCGAGCGGTTGTGATGTGACCAGGCCACGTTCACCGGCGCCTCGTAGCCCGGCACCAGCCGCTTGTAGCTGTTGACCAGCGGATTCGTCACCGCGCAGAAGGCGCGCGCATGGCGCAGCAGACCCGCCACGTACCACCGCATCACCTTCGACATCTGCTCCGGCGCCGTCGCATCGAAGAACGCGTTCTCCCCGTTCCGGAAGAGCGACTGGTGGGTATGCATCCCCGAGCCGTTCTGCCCGAAGATCGGCTTCGGCATGAACGTGGCATGCAGCCCGTGCTGCAACGCCATGTTGCGGACCACGAACTTGAACGTCGCCAGGTCGTCGGCCGTGCGCAGCGCATCCGCATACCTGAAATCGATCTCGTGCTGCCCCGGCGCCACCTCGTGGTGCGCCGCCTCCACCTCGAACCCCATCATCTCCAGCACGTTCACGATGTCGCGGCGCGCAACTTCTCCCAGGTCGACCGGCGTCAGGTCGAAGTAGCCGCCGGCGTCGTGCGTCTGCCGCGTAGGCGTACCATCCGGCATGCGGTGGAACAGGAAGAACTCCGCTTCCACTCCCGCCATCATCTCGTATCCCAGCTTCGCGGCCGCCTCGATCTGCCGCTTCAACACCCGGCGCGGATCGCCCTCGAACGGGCTACCGTCAGCCGTGTGCACATCGCAGATCACGCGCGCCACCGCGTTCTCGGCATCGCCCCACGGGAAAACCACGAACGTCGACAGGTCCGGGCGCAGGTACATGTCGGATTCCTCCACCCGCACGAATCCTTCGATCGAGCTGCCGTCGAACATGATGTCGCCGGCCAGAGCCTTGTCGAACTGGCTCGCCGGCACCTCCACGTTCTTCAGCTTGCCCTGGACGTCGATGAACTGGAGTCGCAGGAACCGCACGTGGCTTGCGCTCAGCAACCGCTTCACCTCCTCGCGACCCAGGCTCGCCCGCGCCGGCGCCGCCTCCGGCCGCCGCCGCACCTTGTGCTCCGGCACCATCGACGTCGTTACCGTGCCTTCCGATCCCGACCGCCGTCCCCGCATTCCGGACTCCTTCCACCTGGTTCCCGATGGGCGGACGCCTTGGTGAGCCCCCGCACCTCTCCAGACCGGACGACCCCCGGCCCCGCCGCCGGCACCCGGGGCCTGCCCGGGCCGTCGCCGGCACGCTCATGGTAGGTCCAGCGGCCACGCGGTGTCAACCGAGAACGTGCAAAAATACAGTTTTGAGGTGACGTCCGAACATCTTTGGACGACAAAGTGGAAAAGTGTCACCCCAATTGCGGACGATCGGCAACTCCGGCATGGACAGCGGCCTTGTGGCCCTCCCTCCTGTCCCGTATCTTCCCGCCGTCGCTCCGGGCGGGCGCGAGGCCGCTCCGGAATCACTGCCACGAGCCTGTCGTCCGAGGAGATTATGCCCAGCCACCCGCGTTTCGACCCGCTGGCCGCCGCGAAGACGTGGAACCCCGCCGTATCGCCGGCGCACCAGGCGGGTGCGCGTGGCATGAACATCGAGGAGATCTTCGGGGAGAACACGTTTGGCCTGGCGCAGATGAAGGCGCGGCTGCCGAAGCAGGCCTACCGGGCGTTGTGTGCGACCGTGGAATCGGGCCAGACGCTCGATCCCGCGGTGGCGGACGCGGTGGCGCTGGCCATGAAGGAATGGGCGACGGAGCGGGGCGCGACGCACTTCACGCACTGGTTCCAGCCGCTGACTGGGGCGACGGCGGAGAAGCACGACTCGTTCATCACACCGAACGTGGGGGGTGGCGCGGTCGCGGAGTTCAGCGGCAAGGACCTGGTGCAGGGCGAGCCGGACGCATCGTCGTTTCCGTCGGGCGGATTGCGGGCGACGTTCGAGGCGCGCGGCTACACGGCCTGGGACCCGACGTCGCCGGCGTTCATCGTCGAGGGGGCCGGCGGCTGCTACCTGGCGATCCCGACCGCGTTCGTGTCGTGGGCCGGGGACGCGCTGGACACGAAAGTGCCGCTGCTGCGCTCGATCCACGCCCTCGAGCAGCAGGCGTTGCGGGCGCTGCAGGTCTTCGGAGACGGCGCCCGGCGGGTGCAGGCCACGATCGGCCCGGAGCAGGAGTTCTTCCTGATCGACCAGGAGTTCTATTACCGCCGCCCGGACCTGATCGCGGCGGGTCGCACCCTGGTCGGGGCCAAGCCGCCGCGCGGCCAGGAGCTGGAGGACCACTACTTCGGGGAGATCCCCGAGCGCGTGCTGGCGTTCATGATGGAGGTGGAGCGCGAGCTTTACCGGCTGGGGGTTCCGGTGAAGACGCGCCACAACGAGGTGGCGCCGGGCCAGTTCGAGATGGCGCCGATCTACGAGAACGCGAACCTGGCAGCCGATCACCAGCAGCTGGTCATGATGCTGCTGCGCAAGACGGCCCGGCAGTACGGACTGGTCGCGCTGCTTCACGAGAAGCCGTTTGCGGGAGTGAACGGCAGCGGCAAGCACCTGAACTGGTCGTTCGGCACCGAGCAGCACAACCTGCTGGAGCCGGGCGACAACCCGCACGACAACATGCAGTTCCTGTTCTTCTGCGCGGCGGTGCTGCGCGCGGTCGAGCGACACCAGGACCTGCTGCGCAGCGCGGTCGCGTACGCCGGCAACGACCACCGGCTGGGTGCGAACGAGGCGCCGCCCGCGATCATCTCGGTGTTCCTCGGTGAGCAGCTGACCGCGATCTTCGACCAGCTCGAGACCGGCAAGCCGCGCGCGTCCAGCGCCGGCGGCCTGCTCGGCCTGGGTACGCCGCTGCTGCCACAGCTGCCCAAGCACGCCGGCGATCGCAACCGCACCTCGCCTTTCGCTTTCACCGGCAACAAGTTCGAGTTCCGGGCGCTGGGTGCCTCCCAGTCGATCACCTGGGCGGCCACGGTGCTCAACACGGTCGTCGCGGAATCCATCGACGAGCTCTGCACGGAGCTCGAGACCGAGCTCGGCAAGGCCGGGAACAAGGGCAACGTGGAGGAGGCGCTGCATGCCGTACTCGGCCGGGAGATCCCGCGCTTCCGGCGCATCATCTTCAACGGCGACGGCTACAGTCCCGAGTGGCACCTGGAGGCGGACCGGCGCGGTCTGCTCAACCTCTCGAACACGCTCGACGCACTCGAGCACTACACGTCGGAGAAGAACCTGGCGCTGTTCGAGCGCTACGCGGTGCTGACCCGGCGCGAGCTCGAATCGCGCGCCGAGATCGCGGTCGACCAGTACTTCAAGACCATCAACATTGAGGGTGAGACCACGGCGGAGATCGCCCGCAGCATGGTGCTGCCGTGCGCCGTACGCTACCTGAACGAGCTGCTCGCGGCGGCCGAGAACCTGGCCGAGCTCAAGCTGAAGGCGGGGCAGGGGATCCAGCGCGCTATCGAGGAGCTGAACGGCCTGATCAATGAGCTCGCCGACGGGCTGGATGTCCTGGTCGCGCAGAATGCGGAGCTGGGCGGCGACGACGTGCACAGCAAAGCGCACCACATGCGCGACAACATCATCCCGGCCATGACCCGCGTGCGCGACGTGTGCGACCGAATGGAGCGGGTGCTCCCCGAGGACACCTGGCCGCTGCCGCGCTATCGTGAGATGCTGTTCGTGAAATGAGCGCGCACCACCCCCCGGTCGCGATCGCACCGGTGACGGAGCCGGAGCTGGCGCAGCTCCGGCCGCAGCTCACGAAGCTGCTGCGCAGCACCGTCGATGCGGGCGCGTCGCTCGGCTTCCTGCCGCCGCTGTCGGACCAGTTGGCGGCCGAGTACTGGGCGGCGGTAGCCGCAGACGTCGCCGCGGACCGCCGCATCCTGCTCTGCGCCTTCGACGCAGAACGCGTGGTGGGATCGGCGCAGCTGGGGTTCGCGCCGTGGCCGAACGCGCGTCACCGGGCCGAGGTCCAGAAGCTGATGGTGCTGCCCGGGTATCGGCGCCGAGGGGTGGGCGGCGCGTTGATGCGGTCCATCGAAGCCGAGGCGCGCCGCGCCGGGCGCACGCTGCTGGTGCTCGACACGCGCGCAGGCGACGCCGCGAATCACCTCTATCGAAAGACCGGCTGGACCGAGCTGGGCAGGATACCAGGCTACGTCCGGGAACCGACCGGCGAGCACGCTACCGTGGTCTATTATCGAGTGCTCGAAGCAGCGGGTCCGGTCCGCACCGCCGGGAGCGGTGCCTAGCCGGACCCGAGCTCACGAGCTACAGCGGGCGCACTGTCCGATCAGCTCGAAGCGGAATCCCTGCACGGTGAATCCCGGCACCGGCTTCAGCCCTTCGAGCGCCCGCGAGTCGATGCGGCCGGGCACATCGGTCACCGCGCCGCAGCGCGTGCAGCGCGCATGATGGTGCGGATCGGTGCGGCCGTCGTAGCGGGCGGAGGCGTCGCCGTACGTGAGCTTGATGGCCAGCCCGCAGCTCACCAGCGTCTCCAGCGACTTGTACACCGTGGCGAGCGAGATGTCGGGGAGCTCGCCGCGCACGGCGGTGAACACGTCGTCGGCCGTCGGATGCGCCGACGTGCCCATCAGATGGCGATATACGGCGGCGCGCTGCTCCGTGAATCGCTGTCCGCTCGCTTCCAGCACCTCGCGCAGCAGCAGCTCCGGCTGCGCCACCCCTGCGTGGCTCACTTCCATGGCGACGTCTGCACTCCTTCTCCGCGGTTCCGTCAATCCCTTAGATTATCGCTCTTCGTGAGCGGGTGTCAATACTAATTCTTGCTTCCTTCACGCTTGAACCCCTTGAGCCACAACGACAAGCCACTCGTGGTCGCGGTCACCGCCGACCTCATTTTCGCGGCCCGCATCAGGGCCTCGGCGGCCGCTGCCGGCGCCGAGGTGCATCTGGTCAGGGCGGGTGAGGACGTGGCCGGGCTGGTCGCCGGCCGGGCTCCGCAGCTGGTCCTGCTCGACCTCGATGCGCGCTGGCTGGATGTCGCGGAACTGATCCGGCAGCTCAAGGCGGAGGAGCGTACGGCGCGGGCACGCATCGTCGCCTATGGGTCCCACGTCCGCGAGGATGCCATCGCCGCGGCGCGGGAGGCCGGGGCCGACCGGGTGCTCGCCCGGTCGGCGTTCGTGCGTCTGCTTCCGGAGCTGCTGGGCGGCTGAGCTGGGGCGGAGTTGCTTCAGCGGTTCAGCCAGTAAGCGACCTTGAGGAGGAACGTGTTGTCGGGGTGCTCATCCAGGAGGTCGCGGTATTCACGCAGCCAGCCGGCGTGGGAGCGCTCGTTCGCGTCGGCTTCGCGGCCGTGTGCCCAGACCAGGAACAGCGTCGAGCCCGGCCGATACTCCCAGCGCAGCACCGCGTTGCTGCGCAGGCGTGCGAAGTGGAACGCCTCGGGACTGCCGGCCGGCGGCACGAAGATCTGATACCGATCCGCGTAGCGCGCGGCATCCGGCGTCGCGGTCACCTCGCGCACGTCGGACCAGGTGCCGCTGCTCACATAGGGCTGGCCGTAGAACTCGAAGCTCAGCTCCGGTGAGACCACGTAGTTCACGCGCGCGGTCAGCGACACCGTGCGCTGGTCCAGACGCGCGAACGCGTAGTGGGTGCCGCCGCTGACCTCATCGCCGAAGTTGCCGTACCACTGATTGTCGTCGTCGGTGTGCGAGATGTTGGCCGCGAGCCCGGCCTCGAGTCGGGGCGAGAGCCGCAGCGTCAGGCTCGGGCTGAGCGATGCCGACCGGGAATGCCCCGCATCCGTATACCCGAGGTTGACCCAGAGCGAGGGCACCAGCCGGCCGCGGCTGTCGCCGTTCACGCCGAACCAGGGATAGACGGTTCGCGAGGTGCGTACCGGCGGTCCGCCCCGCGTGCAGCGGTCGCAGTAGCTGCTGCCCAGCTGCCCGAGGGTGGCGCCGGCGTGCAGGTTCCAGTTGTTGTGGAGCCCGATGTGCGCGTTCAGGTTCACGGCATTCTCCAGCCGCAGCCCCGAGGTGTTCCAGGTCTGCCAGTGGTTCCCGTTCACGCGGAACCAGCGATAGAGCTTGCGGGGCGTGAAGAAGCTGAGCGCGGCCCAGGTGCTCCAGTCCTGGATATCGGCACGGCGCAGGAATCCCAGGTCGTTGGGCTCGAATCCGGCCGACTGGCGCACGAAGCTGGTCTCGAAGCGGGTGATCCCGCCCCCGTACTTGCCGAGCTTCACCTGGACCGCGTGGCCGGCGATGGCCGTGCGCGTCGAATCGACGGCGGGTCCGTCGCCCGGCTGCTGGTAGTAATGCACCGAGCTGCGCTGCGTGCGCAGGATCGCCGCCTCCGTCCCGGCCACGCGCGACGCCGTGATCGAGCCGGCCACCTCGTACTGCCCGCCTCCGAACCGGTTGCGCGCGCTCAGGCCCGTGACGTACGCATTTCGGTGCAGCACCGGCTCGGTCCACGCATCGAGGGCGCGCACCACCGCCGTGCCGATCCAGCTGATGCCCGCTTCGCCGCCGCGCAGGTCCTGCTGGGCCCGCAGCACCGCGTAGTTCGTGCGCGGCTCTACGGTACGGCCTTCCGGTCCGGACACCGCTTCGGTCAGCGCGTCGAGCACGCCGAACGAGAACCCGCCCGGAGTGCGACCGGTGAGCTTCAGTGCGGCCGCGATCGGCGTCGAAGCCGCGGTCCGCCCGTCGCCGTAGGCGCTGCGCAGGGTGGGGGCGCGACCGATGCGGCGCGAGTAGAACAGTCCCTCGTTGGTGCTGCAATCGACGACGATGTAGCAGTTCAGCGCGAAGCGATAGAAGCCGGTCCCTTCCACGAAGAAGGGACGGCGTTCTTCGAGAAACGTCTCGAAGGCGGTCAGGTTGAGCACGGCGGGGTCGGACTCGACCTGGCCGAAGTCCGGATTGATGGTCGCATCCAGGGTGATGTTCGGCGTGACTCCGTACTTCAGGTCGGCCCCGGCACTCAGCTGCTGCACGTGCTCGTACCGGCCGGCAACCTGCCGCGAGACATTGCGCGTCACCGCGTAGGGAGTCAGCTCCAGCCGGTTTCCGGCCCCGATTCCGGTCAGCCCCTCGAGCCGGCCGAGCTGCGAGGCGAGGCCGTTGCGCGTGATGCTGAAGAGCGGCCAGGCGACGCGCTCCGCGAGGCGCTCGATGTCACGCCACACCCCGAACCCGAACGTGTGGCTGGGCGCGGCCGCGAACCGCAGCTGCGAGAGCGGGATCCGGAACTCCGCCGTCCAGCCCAGCGAGTCCACCGCCACGGCCACGTCCCAGACGCCGTTCCAGGAGCTGTCCTCCTGGTCGTCGTTCGACACCGCGAAGTCCCGCTTCACGCCAGCCGGGTTCACGGCGAACTCGTAGCCGCTGCGCCGGTCGTGGTAGGAGTCGATGATGATCTTGATCTGGTCCGATGGACCGCGCACGTCACGGCGCGTGAGCGCGCGCATGATGCTGTCCGGGTGGGGGTCGAAGGCGCGGACGAATACGTACAGGTTGCGGGCGTCGTACGCGACCTGGAACTCGGTGCGGAAGGTGGGCTCGGCATCCGGATGCGGATCGAACTGGCGGAACTCCCGGGTCGGTGCCGCCAGCGCCCAGACCGCGTCGTCGTTGCGGCCGTCGATCGTCGGCGGCTGGGCGGCAAGCGCAGCGCGTGCGGTCGCCGCATCGTCTCGGGGCGGTACCGGGGTCGTGGCGGGGGCCTGAGCCAGCGTCGCGCTCAGTGCGAGTAGGTCGAGCAGCAGCATGGTGCCATCCGCGCAGGGGTCATACCCCTTTGACAGCACCATGTCCGGAACGGTTCAAAGCACGAGCGGGAGGGCACCGGCCCTCCCGCTCGGGTGCGGCCGGTTGCGCCGGCCGCGAGGCGTGGAGTTCGCAGCCTCAGGCCGCGTCCGCCTCCTCCTTCAGCTTGCAGTCGATGCAGTAGCGCGCGTGCGGCAGCGCATCGAGCCGGTCGAAATCGATCAGGTTGCCGCAACTGTAGCACAGGCCGAACTTGTCCGGCTCCTTGTACAGTCGCCGCAGCGCATCCTCCACGCGATAGAGGTAGCGACCCTCCTTGCTCGCGAACAGCATCATCTTCTCGCGCTCCATGGCGTCAGTGCCCAGATCCGCCATGTGGTCCGAGTAGGAGTACGAGTCCGAGTCGTTCTGCTCCGCCGACTCCTTGGCCAGCTCGTCGTACTGCCCGAGCGATCGCAGGGCACGGTCCCGTTCCCGCAGCAGGCGCTGCTGCAGGTGCTCGATCTGCTTCTTGGTGAGCTTCTTCGCCATCCGGACAGCCTCCGTTAGCGCGCGCGGCGCCGTCTGACCTGGGCCGCTGACCGGGGTGAATGCCCCGATCCATGGGAACCCAGAAAGATAGCGTACCGCGATACCCGTTTCAACCGGGCGCGCCCGGGCGCGCCTCTCCGCGTCGCCCGCCGCGCCTCTCCGCGCGTTCGCCCGCCGCGCCTCTCCGCGCGGTCACCCCTGCGCCTCTCCGCGCGGTCACCTGCCGCGCCTCTCCGCGTTCACAGCCGCGCCGTTCCGCGCTGGGTGGTCAGAGGCCGTGCGCGGGTTTCGCCGGAATCCGGCCGGCGCGTGACGGCAGACGGCGCGGGGTCAGGGCGGTGCGGCGGGCACCGGGGGTGCGCGCTCCGGGCGCCCGTCGTGGACCCCGGGGCGCTTGGGGTCGGGGGGAGTGAGCCATGCTGCGCCAACCTTGGCCGGGCCGGCCTCGCCTCCTATCATGCGCCGGATGTGGGCGGCAGGGTCCTTTCCCGGGACGTGGAGGCAGTACATGTCGGAACGCGAGACGGCGCTCGAGGCGCTGCTGAAGGAAGACCGGCGCTTTCCGCCTCCCGCGGAGTTCCGGGCGCAGGCGAACGCCGGGGACGAAGCCATCTACCCGGCTGCCGCCGCGGACCCGGAGGGGTTCTGGGCCGGGTGGGCGGAACGCCTCCACTGGTTCCGGCCATGGGACCGTGTGCTCGACTGGAAGCCGCCGCACGCTCAGTGGTTCGTGGGCGGCAAGCTCAACGCCGCGTACAACTGTCTCGACCGGCACCTGGACGGTCCGCGCCGCAACAAGGCGGCGCTGATCTGGGAAGGTGAGCCGGGAGACACGCGCACGTTCACGTACCACGATCTCCACCGCGAGGTCTCGCGCTGCTCGAACGTGCTGAAGCAGCTGGGCGTGGCCAGGGGTGACCGGGTCGCGATCTACCTGCCGATGGTGCCCGAGGCGATCATCGCGATGCTCGCGTGCGCGCGCATCGGCGCGCCCCACTCGGTCGTGTTCGGCGGCTTTTCCGCGGACAGCCTGCGCGATCGCATCAACGATGCCGAAGCGAAGCTGCTGATCACGGCCGACGGCGGGTACCGGCGCGGCAACGTGATCGCGCTCAAGGAGGCGGCCGATCACGCGCTGCGCGAGACGTCCTCGATCGAGGCGGTGCTGGTGGTGCGGCGCGGCGCGGGTCTGCACGCCCCCGTGCACATGCAGCAGGGTCGCGACTACTGGTGGGATGACCTCATGGAGGAAGCCGATGCGCATTGCGCGGCGGAGCCCATGGATGCGGAGGACCTGCTTTACATCCTCTACACCTCGGGCACGACCGGCAAGCCGAAGGGCGTGGTGCACACAACGGGGGGGTATCTCACCCACGTCTACGCCACCACGAACCTGGTGTTCGACCTGAAGGAGGAGGACGTCTACTGGTGCACGGCGGACGTGGGCTGGGTGACCGGCCACAGCTACATCGTGTACGGTCCGCTCGCGAACGGCGCGACGACCGTGGTCTACGAGGGCGCACCCGACTGGCCCGACCGGGGCCGCTTCTGGCAGCTCATCGAGAAATACGGCGTTACCATCCTCTACACCGCGCCGACGGCGATCCGGGCGTTCATGCGCTGGGGCAACGAGTGGCCGGCACGGCACGACCTGAGCAGCCTGCGCCTGCTCGGCACGGTCGGCGAGCCGATCAATCCGGAAGCCTGGATGTGGTATCGCGAGCACATCGGCGGCGGTCGCTGTCCGGTGGTCGACACCTGGTGGCAGACCGAGACGGGCGGCATCCTGATCACGCCGCTCCCCGGCCTGACGGCCACCAAGCCGGGCAGCGCCACGGTCGCGTTTCCGGGCATCCACGCCGAGGTGATCACCGCCGAAGGCGATGTCGCGCCCGCGGGATACCTGACCATCCAGCGGCCGTGGCCCGGCATGCTGCGCACCATCTACAACGACGACGAGCGCTACCGGGCCACCTACTGGTCACGCTGGGATGGGCGTTGCTATTTCCCCGGTGACGGGGCCAAGCGCGACGAGGATGGCTATTTCTGGATTCTCGGCCGCGTCGACGACGTCCTCAACGTGGCCGGCCACCGCATCGGCACGATGGAAGTCGAGAGCGCGCTGGTGGCACATCCCGCCGTCGCGGAGGCGGCCGTCGTCGGGCGCGCGCACGAGCTCAAGGGCCAGGCGATCGCCGCGTTCGTCACCCTGAAGGAGGGGCGGCACGCCAGCGAGGATCTCAAGGAAGAGCTGCGCGAGCACGTCGCCGAGAAGATCGGCGGGATCGCGCGCCCCGATGACATCCTGTTTGCGGCGGACCTGCCGAAGACCCGCTCGGGCAAGATCATGCGGCGCCTGCTGCGCGACATCGCGGAGGGGCGAGCGCTGGGCGACACGACCACGCTGGCGGATCCGGCGGTGGTCGCGAAGCTCAAGACCGAGTACGAGGAAAAGGAGTAGTCGCCTAGGGCTCCGCGAGCGGGTCGCGCGTCACCGGGTAGACGGGTCGCTGCTCGCGCGCCGGCTTGCGCAGCTTCGGCTGCGCCGGGATGCCCAGCGCCACCTCGCCGGACGGCACGTCGCGCGTGGCCACCGCGAGCGCGCCCAGCATGGAGTCGTCCGCCATGCTGACTCCCGCCAGCACGGTGGCATGATAGGTGATGCGAACGCCTTTGCCGATGACGACCGCCGGCGTGTCCACGTCGCGCCCGTCGTGCAGCGCATGTGTATGGCTGTAGATGTTCGCGAAGTCCGCAATCGAAACGCTGTCCCCGAGCCGGATCCCGCCGCGGTCGTCGAGCAGCACCCAGCGGTGGATCACCACGTCATCGCCCACCTCCAGGTTGTAGCCGAAGGAGAGCTTGACCTGGTGGAAGGCCTTGAAGTTGCGCCCGCAGCGCCGGAAGATGTACGCGGCCAGGATGCGGCGGAAGCGCACGCCCAGGTCTACGTTCTCGCCGAGCGGGCTCTTGTCGAACATCTCCCAGAGCCAGATCAGCGGCTTGACGCGCGCATACTTCACGGGGTCGATGTCGGCGTAGTACTCGGGCTCGAGCGTGATGTTGCGGGGATCCAGCTGCAGCAGCGCGATGCGCACCGTCTCGGGCAGCGTGTCCGGGTCCATGTCCCGATACTGCGGGTAGTAGATATCGGTCAGGATGGAGCGGCACAGCTCGTTGCGGTCGCAGTCGGGCCGGGCGAGCGCCGCGCCCAGAGACTGCAGCCAGCGGTCGTAGGCCGCCGTCGTGGCGGCGGGCAGGGGCGCGGTCCGTAGGGGGAGAAAGGCCATGGCTCGTGGAGTGAGAGTCCGTTCCGGCGGTTCAATGCTAGAGCGCGGCTCCAGCTCCGGCAACCGCGGCCGGCCCGGCCGCACGCAGTGCGCCGGACGCGTGCAACCGGGTGGCGTCCGGGCGCGTAGGGCGCGAGGGGAGTAGCTCGCCGGGTCCCGCCGGCAGCGCTATTATCGACTCGCCGCTGCACCGAGGGGTGGAGGAACCATGCACGAAGTGCTCAGGGACCGTATCTGGCGCAAGCTCGAGGTGCTGCCGGAGCCGCAGCTCTACGAGGTGCTCGACTACATCGAGTTTCTCGAGTCGCGCTACGCCGCGCAGCAGGCCCGCCAGCCCGACGCGCTGCAGCGCTTCGCGGAGCGGCTCGAGGACGGCATGCGGATCCGCTCCGTTGCGCCCAAGGTGATCAGTGGCACGGTGGGCGTGCTCGGCACCGCCCGCAAGGTGCTGCGCTCCGTGCAGGATGCCGGGCGCGACATCCTGAATCCACCTCCCGCGCAAGGGCCTCCCGGTGGCTCGCCCGACTCGCGCGGTGGTGCCGGCGCGCCGTGAGCGGCCCGCTGCGCTCGCGCCGTAACGCGGCGCGCCGGGCGGCGCGCGGGCTCATCCGTGAGCTGCCCAGCTTCCTCAAGCTGCTCTACCGCCTGCTGCGCGACCGCCGGGTGGCGCGCGCCGACAAGCTCCTGTTTGCCGCCGTCACCGCTTACGTGGTGGCGCCGCTCGACCTGGTCCCCGATTTCATGGGCGTGTTCGGGCTGGTCGACGACCTCTACCTGCTCGGGCTCGCCCTGGGCCGCCTGCTCACGCGGGCCGGGCCCGAGCTGCTGCTCGAGCACTGGGACGGCAATCCCCGCTCGCTCGGATACCTGATCGATGGTGTCGATCAGCTCGGCGAAATGCTGCCCGAGCCGATCCGGAAGGCGCTGCGCGGCGCCGCCGGCGACGAAGCCGGCAGCGCGGACCGGCAGGCCCGCGCCGAACCGCCGGCGACGTCGCGCCGCCGGGCCGGGCGGCGCGCTCGCCGCGCCTGAGCGGGTTCGGCGCCGTCGGGCGGGGTCCGCCCCCGGCGGGAATTGAGGCCGGAGGGGAGCTGCGGCTAGTTGTTGACACCTGCCGGGGCGCGCTCTAACGTTCTACATGGAAAGACCGATCGTCTCCGCTGCACCACAGCCGATCCGACCCGCGGGACCGCGCAGGCAGCTGCGCCTGCTCCGCGGGTTTTCTGCATCCAGGGGATCCGCACATGAGCAAGATCATTGAACGCAACGCGTCCCCGGGCCCGCTGGCCGCCCCGGGGCCCGCCGGACGGGATGGCCGCGTGCTGAGCGAGGGCCTGACCTTCGATGACGTGCTGCTCGTGCCGGCCTACTCCGCCGTGCACCCGCGGGACACCGGCCTGACGACGCGCTTCGCCCGCGATCTCGACCTGGCCGTACCGCTCGTCTCCGCGGCGATGGATACGGTGACCGAGTCGCGCATGGCCATTGCCATGGCCCGCGAGGGCGGCCTCGGCATCATCCACAAGAACATGTCGATCGAGCGGCAGGCGCAGGAGGTCGACCGCGTCAAGCGCAGCGAGAGCGGCATGATCATGAACCCGATCACGTTGCAGCCGGAGCACACGCTCGCCGACGCGCTCCGGCTCATGCAGCAGTTCTCGATCAGCGGCGTGCCCATCGTCGATGAGGACGGTCGCCTGGTCGGCATCATCACCAATCGCGATCTGCAGTTCGAAACCGAGCTGCGCCGCCCGATCCGAGACGTGATGACGAAGGAGCGGCTGATCACCGCGCCGATCGGCACGTCGCTCGACGAAGCCGAGCGCATCCTGCATCGCGAGCGCATCGAGAAGCTGCCCGTCCTCGACGCCCAGGGGCGGCTGCACGGACTCATCACCGTCAAGGACATTTTCAAGCGCCGTCAGTACCCGAATTCAGCCAAGGACGAGCACGGACGATTGCGCGTCGGAGCCGCCATCGGCACCGGGCCGCGCGATCTCGAGCGCGCCGCCGCGCTGCTCGATGCCGGCTGCGATGTGCTCGTGATCGACACGGCGCACGGACATTCGACGGGCGTACTCGACGCCCTCGCCCGCGCCCGGGAGCTGTTTCCCGAGGCGCGCCTGATCGCCGGCAACGTCGCCACGGCGGATGGCGCGCGCGCGCTCCGCGAGCGCGGCGCCGATGCCATCAAGGTCGGGATCGGGCCGGGCAGCATCTGCACCACGCGGGTGGTGACGGGGGTGGGGGTGCCGCAGCTCACCGCGATCATGGACGCGGTGCGCGGTGTGGAAGGCGAGATTCCGGTCATCGCGGATGGCGGCGTGCGCTACTCCGGCGACATCGTGAAGGCGCTCGCCGCCGGGGCATCCACCGTCATGATGGGATCGCTGCTCGCGGGCACCGAGGAGAGCCCCGGCGAGAGCTTCCTCTACGAGGGCCGTCGTTTCAAGGTGGTGCGCGGGATGGGCTCGCTCGCCGCCATGGAGCAGGGATCCGCGGACCGCTACTTCCAGGAAGAGAACGCGCACCAGCGCAAGTTCGTGCCCGAAGGGATCGAGGGCCGGGTCCCCTACAAGGGGCCGGCATCCGACGTGCTCTACCAGCTCATCGGCGGAATCCGGAGTGGCATGGGGTACTGCGGTTGCGACTCGATCGACGCGCTGCGCACCCGCACCCGCTTCATGCGCATCACCAGTGGTGGTCTGCGCGAGTCGCATCCGCACGACGTCGCGATTACGCGCGAGGCTCCGAACTACCATCTCTGAAGCACCGTCGTGCCGGCGCCTGGAAAGGGTCGCGGCCAGGGTCGCGACCCTTCTCGCTTGCGGACCGTCCGCCGGCCGGTACACGGCCCGTTGCAGGTACGGCTCTTGCCACTCTCGCGGTCACCTTCAGCACTCCCTCGAGTAACGGGCCATGGTTGCGAGACGCGACATCCAGCGACTGATCCAGAGGCCGCCGGGCGAGCGGCCGATCCTCTCGTTGTACCTCGACATGTCCGTGGGCGCCGACAACAAGCGCAGCCACCAGCTCTTCCTGAACAAGCAGCGTGCCCTGCTGCCGGCGTCGGGTGAGCAGGCGGGTGTCTCGCCCGGCGCCCTCGAAGCCGCGCTCGGCCGAGCGGAGCAGTGGCTCGAAACCGAGTACCGGGAGCGCAACAAGGGCGTGGCGATCTTCGGTGAGCCGGGCGGCGACTTCTTCGAGGCGCACCAGTTCCCGCGACCGGTGTCGAACCGCTTCGTGTTGCAGGATCGGCCAGCGGTGGCGCCGCTCGCCGAGTTGCTGGATCAGGAGCGTCGCTGGGTGATCGCGATGGTGGACCGCGAGCACCTGCAACTGCTCAGCATCTTCTTCGATCAGATCGAGGAGGAGCACACGCTGGCTCCGGACGCGATCCCGACCCGGCATGCCGTGCAGGCGGGCGGGTATTCCCAGAAGGACTACCAGAAGCGCAAGGCCGAAGAGGCGCGCCAGTTCTTCAGGGATTTCGCCGAGGAGCTGGGCCGCCTGGTGCAGCGTCGCCAGCCCCATGGCATCGTGCTGCTGGGGACCACCGAGAACGTGTCGCACTTCCAGGAGTTCCTGGCGCAGCCGCTCGCGGAAAAGGTCGTGCACACGGCGCACATGCCTCCCGGACTCACCGCGGCCGAGCTTGCCCAGCACCTGGCCCCGGCGCTGCGGGCGGTGGTGCAGGCAGAGGAGGCGCGTGCCGTGCAGGCATTCCTGGAGCGGGTTCGCCAGGCGCATTTCGCGACCGCCGGCCTCGCGGACACGCTGACGCAGCTACAGGAGGGCAAGGTCGATCGCCTGATCATCGCCCGCGATGCCGCCCGGCAAGGCGTGCAGTGCACGCAGTGCGGCTTCTACCTGGAGCGCCGCAACGGCAGCTGCCCGTACTGCGGCGGCGCGCTGCGCGATGGCATCGACCTGGTCGAATCCATGATCCGCATGGCCGCGGAGCAGGACGCGCACGTCGAGTTCGTCGCGGCCGACCCGCTCCACGAGGTGCGGGGCGTCGGAGCGCTGCTGCGGTTCTGATCCGCCGCATGCACGCCGGCATGCCGCCGCCGTGCATGCGGGGGGCCGCTCGCCTTGACTGCGCTCTCGCAGCACTCCTATTTTCGCCCCACCCGTCCTCTCCCTCATCGATGCGGCTGCGATGCCACTGGAGTCCGACGTCAGGGAGCATGTGCGCGCGGTGCTCGCGGGCATCGAGCGCGTCGAGCGCGTCGTCCTCGATGACGCGGCCCTTGCCCTCGCCCTGATCTGCGCCCATGGCGCGTCCCGGCCGGCCGTCGAGCAGGCGGCCCGCGAGGCGCTCCAGGGGGCGGGCCTGGACGCCGCCGAATGGAGCATCGAAGTCACGTTACGGGTGGAGGACCGCGAGCGGCGCGTCCGCTTCGTGGAGGTCACGCGAGAGCAGCGCCGCGATCACCAGATCGAGGCACAGGTCTCGCTCGAGTGGGGTGGACGGGAGGCCTCGGCGAAGGCTCTCTCTGAGCAGGGCGAGGCCCTGGAGCTGCGCGCTGTGGCGACGGCCGCGCTCGACGCGCTGCGCCAGCTCGTCGAGGCCGAGCTCGACGTCCGGGTGGGGGGGGTCAAGCGGACTCGCAGCTTCGATGCCGACCTCATGGTCGCATCCCTCTACCGGGCCGGACCGCCACCGCAGCAGTTCGTCGGGGCCGTCCTGATCGGCGGCGACCCCTTCCGCGCTGCGGCCGTGGCCGTGCTGAGCGCTCTGAACCGTCACCTAGGCAACTACCTGGCCCGGGGCTGACTGGCGCCGCCTGGGGTCGCGGCCGGCCGGCCACCGCGATCCGCCGTACCCTCTCCCCCACGTCCCAGGGAACCTCTGCCGCACGTCCCAGGGAACCTCTCCCGACCTTCCGGCATACATACTTTATCTCCGTATCCGACAAGCAGTTGCGGGTTGAGGCCGGGGCGAGGATCCGTTAGATTTCAAACATCAACCCGACCGCCGGAGCACTGGCACGGGCCACGCCCGTGCGATCGCCGTTCATGACCGATCAATCCAGGGGAGGCGCATGCAGTTCAGACGCTACCTGAGCCGCGTCAGTGCAGGGGCCGCTCTGCTGTTCCTCGGCGGCGCGACGGCCTGGACCGCAGGACGCGGCCGGCTGGACCCGGAGCCCGCGCCCATGGAGGCGCTGCTCACGGAGGCGATGCCCTCGGCCGGGGTGACCTGGGACCTGCCGGTCACGCGCAACGAGCGAGTCGAGGACTGGATCGATTTCCTGAAAGGGCGCAATGCCGACAAGACCCAGCTCTGGCTGGAGCGGTCCGGTCGGTATGGGCCCATGATCCAGGCGGAGCTGCGCCGTCGCGGTATGCCCGAGGACCTGCTGTACCTGGCCCTGATCGAAAGCGGTTTCTCGCCCCGCGCGTACTCCAAGGCAGCGGCGTCGGGAATGTGGCAGTTCATCGCGGAGACCGGCCGGCGCTACGGTCTTTCCGTCAACGGCGAGCTCGACGAGCGGCGCGACCCGATCCGCTCCACCACGGCGGCGCTCGACTACCTGCAGGCGCTCTATGACCGGTTCGGCAGCTGGTACCTGGCCGCAGCCGCGTACAATTCCGGTGAGAATCGCGTCGAGCGAATCCTGCGGGAGCGCGCCGGCAGCCAGCGCGGCGCCGATTCCCTGTTCTGGGTCATCGCACCACACCTGCCACGCGAGACGCGGGATTACGTCCCGCTCATGCTCGCCGCGGGGCACATCGCAAAGGAGCCGGAGAATTACGGCTTCGCGCCGATCGAGTACCAGGAGCCGCTCGCGTTTGATGTGGTCTGGGTTCCCGGAGCGACCGACCTGGCACTGATCGCGCGTGCAGCCGGCATCGCCGAGGAGGCGGTGAAGGACCTGAATCCGCACCTGATGCGGGATCGGACGCCCGCAGGCCGCGGGTGGGCGGTGCGCATCCCCGAGGGCAGGCGCGCCGAGTTCGCGGCGCACTTCCCGAAACTCTACCAGGAAGTGCGCCTGGCGGCCGCGGAGGCGCCGGCGCTGGCGGCCACGACGAAGGCGGCGACGGGCGTGCGGACGCACACCGTGCGGCGCGGTGAGACGCTGGGCCACCTCTCACGACGCTACGGCGTGAGCGTCACCGCGCTGCGGAACGCGAACGGCGGGGTCAGCCCCACGCGCATCCGCGTCGGCCAGAAGCTGCGCATTCCCTCCGGCGCGGTGCGCGTCGCCAGCGCACCGTCGACGCGCACGCACACCGTGCGGCGCGGCGAGAACCTGAGCGTCATCGCCAGCCGGTACGACGTGAGCGTGCGCCAGCTGCAGAGCTGGAACGGGATGGGCTCCCGCAACCGGATCTATGCCGGGCAGAAGCTGCGGGTGCGCGGCGGCTGAGCGGCGTCGGTGGGCGACCTCGCGGTCGATCCGACCGGACGTGGCGAGTCGGACTTCATCTTCACACCCGCGTCCGTCGCCGCGCTGCCCGCGCCGCCGCACGTGGCCGTGCGCGTGCGGGGTGACGCGCACGCGTTCGAGCAGACGCTCCGCGAGACGGCGGCCCGGGTGGCGCCGGACCTCCGACTCTACCAGGTCATGACGCTCGAGGAAGCCATTCGGGAAGACGACTTCGGCGGGGGATAGGAAATTCAAACGCCATTTCTGGCGGGCTGCCGAAGGTGCCGTTGGCCGTCAACGATGGGATGCTGTCGGCCGCAGCGGGCAGCACCGGCCGCGCCGCCTGCGCGGCCGAGGAGGCTGGCACGGCCGCGAGCAGCAGCGGTACAGCAGGACGAGAGGGAAGCGACGTCGCATGCCGGAATCTAGCCGGCGGCGTGGGGCAGGCCGGCGGCGTCGGAGCCGTTGATGCGAACCGGTGTGCTCATCGTAGCCCGGCCGTCCGGTCCTCCCGCTCCACCCGGCGTTGCATCGTTTCGACATCGGCCAGCATCCGGACCAGAATACCCTGGAAGCGGGGATCCGCCCGGATGGGGTCGAGCATTGGCTCGCGCTCGAGCATCCACGCCCAACGGAAGCCCCGGTCGTAGGCCGTCTGCAACCAGGAAATCGCGGCTTCGCTGTCGCCACGCGCCGCGTGGATCAGTGCGATCTCATACGGCCAGCGCGGGGCATCGGTGCCCTGGGCAATCATGCTTTCGAGGAAGGCGAGGCTCTCGTGGAAGAGCGAATCAGCCCGGACGCGATCTCCAGCCTCGAGATGCACGAAGGCGAGCAACGTCGTGGCCAGGGTGCTCTGCACGGATCGCACTGCCGCGCCGGCGGCGAGGTGGACCGCCCTGTTGGCGTGGCGTTTGACCTTCTCTGGATCGCGCAGGAAATGCCCCACCATGGCTGCAGTCATCAGCGCATGGGTGTCATTCGGATGCGCGAACGCCAACCGGCCGGCGTAGTGGATCGCCGAGTCGGGCTCATCGACCTGGAGAAACAGCACCGCCATGTGCATGTGCGCCGAAAGGTAGTCGGGCCTGACCGCGAGCACGCCGCGGTACCAGCGTTCCGCGATGTGGCGTTCGCCGATATGTTGGTATGTGAGCCCCAGCCAGGTCCGATACGTGAGCGCGTGAGGCGAAAGGCGGACCGATGCCCTGTGATAGTGGAGCGCTTCGGCGAACGCGCCACGTTCGCGGTACGCCTCGGCGAGGCGTCGCATGGCGAACGACGAACTGGGGTCGCGTTGCAGGGCCTGCCGCGCGGCCCTCACCGACCGCTCGAGATGCCCCTGATGACCGGTGAGCGCAGCGAGCGCGGCATACCCGTGTGCGAGATTCGGATCCGCGGTCAGAGCTCGCTCGACGAAGACCAGCGCGGAGTCCCAGGCAGTCGCCTGGAAGCCCAGATACAGTGGACGCCAGCTGTAGTTCACGGCCAGAAAGGCCCAGGCCGGGGCGAACGTGGAATCGACGGCGAGCGCCAGCCGCAGCAGGCGCTCAGACTCGAGATTGGCGGCCCTGGTGTCGTTTAACACCGCCGAGGACTCGTGATAGTACTGGTATGCCGTGAGACTCTCCGTCGGCGGCCTGCCGATCCGCTCACGCTCCGCGGCCACGAGCGAGACTTGCAGTGAGGCCGCAATTCGCTCGGTGATCTCCCTCTGCAGGGCGAAGATGTTGCCAATCGTCAGTTCACGCTCGTACCCATTTCCCCAGAGGACCTGACCGGTTCGTGCATCGCTGAGCTGGACGTTGATCCGCACCGACTCCCCTTCCTTGCGCACACTCCCTTCGAGCAGGACATCCACGTCGAGCTCGGCGCCGATCTGTGGTAGCGGCTTGGAACGGTCGCTGTAGGGGAGCACGGATCCCCGCGAGATAACCGTGAGCGTACTAACGCCGGAGAGCGCGGTGATCAGGTCGGTATGGATGCCGCTGGCGAACGTGGCATCATCTTCATTTCCACTAAGATTCTCGAATGGCAGGACAGCGATCGACCTGCGGCTCGCGACGCCCGCCTCGGCCGCCGCACCCGGCTGCGGATTCGCTTCGCGAAGCCAGATCGAAGCGAGAAATGCGGTAGTGCCCATGATCACGGTGATCGCCAGCGCGACTGCTCGCCAAGCGACGCGGCGGACCGGAGCCGTCGGAACAGGCGATTCCGAAGCAGTGCGCATTGGCTCGAGTGAAACGTCGTCGCCGTGACCGTGATCGGGCTCCGCGGCGCCGGTGTCGGCGGGCGTAGACGCAGCCACCGGACCTGCGGCTGCGGGGACGTTCACCGTCGCTTTTCGCAGCCGCTCGGCCAGGGACACGATCTCGGGGTCGGGATCGGCCCCGAATTCCTGCTCGAGAAGCGCGCGATGCACCCCCGCCTGCCGGATCGCTCCGGCACGATCGCCGACGGCCTCGAGCGCATGCATCAGGCGCAGCACCGCGCGCGAGGAGTGCGGAACCTGGGCGCACAGGCGGCTCCACCACTCCACCGCACCCGCGAGATCCGACCGCGCCTGCGCGATTCCCGCGAGCTGCTCCAGCTGCTGCGCGTACGCCCTGGCGAAACCCTCACGCTCCTGTTCCACCCAGAAATCGAACTCGGGTGCGCTCGAAAGGAAGAAGCCGTCGAGGAAACACCCGGAGTAGAGTGCCACCGCCCGAGCCGGATCGCCTGCCGCGAGCGCCTCACGGAACATCACGATGTCACAGCGCACCGCACCTGCAGCCAGCCGCAACTCGTCGCCCGCCGAGACGATGGCGCCCGGCCCGAGCGCTTTGCGCACTGCGTGCACCGCCTGGTTGAGGAGATTACGGGCGTGGTCGCTGGTGCTTTTCGGCCAGAGGAGCCCGACGAGCTTGTCGCGGCTCAGCGAGCCGGGGTGAGTAGCGGCGAGCAGAGCGAGTAGTGCCAGGCGGTGCCGGCGCGCCGCGGGGCCGCCAAGAGGACCATCCTCGCCTTCGATCGAAGCACCGCCAAAGAACTTGAGGGAGTGCACGTCAGGAGGAAATGCGCAGTAAATGCGACGTAAACGGAGAGAAAAGCTGCCAATGCTAACGTACGCCTACGCTTGGCGGCCGCGCAAGGTCGGGTGGCGGAGACGCGGACCGCCTTCGTGACCAGCGCTCGGCGGGTAGGCAGCCGGCCCGAGACCCCGCGTGTTGGGCGTTTTCCACTGCGCGTTCGACGGAGGCACTCGCACGGTCGCGCGAGCCGCCATCACCACATACGAGCGAGGAGACCGAACCATGACGATGCGCGCGATGCAGGACGAACGGACATCCGTCGAAACTCCGCCTCTGATCGGCAACACGCCGCACGAGGTCTCACGGCGCGAGGCGGCTCGTAGGCCCGCGACAATCCCCGCTTCCAGCCGCGACTGTCCGGCCAATCCGACCACCCGCAGGAGGTGAACCATGCCAGGACGTTGGATGTCGCAGCGGCTCGCGCCCCTGTGTGCCGGCCTGCTCCTCGTCGCCTGCGCCGACTCCGGCCAGACACCCCTCCAGCCGGAGGAGATCCTAACGGCAGGAGCGGACGTGAACGCGGCAGCCACCCCGGCCGCGCCCACCACCGAGCTGCTGGTGAGCGGCCTGCAGGCCCTCTTCGGGAGCACCGTCGGCCCCGGCCGCGCGCTGTTCGTCACCGAGCCCGCGGCCGGCCGGATCTTGCGCGTCGACCCGGAGACCGGCGCGGTCACTACCTTCGCCAGCGGGCTGCCGATCGGTGCTATCGGAGTAGGTGGCGTGCATGATGTCGCCTTCATCGGCCAGACCGCGTACGCGCTGGTCAGCTTCGTCACCCCGGAGGCTTTCGGCGGCAGCGACGTGGACGGCCTCTACCGCGTGGACGGCCCGAATAGCTTCACCCTCATTGCCGACATCGGCGCGTTCAACCGAGCCAATCCCCCGGCGACGGATTTCTTCGTCTCGACCGGAGTCTCGGTCGCGCTGGAGATCTACCAGGGCGGCTTCCTGGTGAGCGATGGACATCTCAACCGCGTGCTGCGCGTCACGCGTGAGGGTGAGATCAGCATCTTCATGGAGTTCGACAACATCGTCCCGACCGGGTTGGCCCTGCGGGGCCGCACGGTGTACATGGCCCAGGCCGGCCCCGTCCCTCACCTGCCCGAGGACGGAAAGGTGGTGGCGTTCGGGCCGCACGCGACGAGCGCCACGGAGATTGCCTCCGGCGCCCCGCTACTGGTGGATGTGGAGTTCGGCCGCGGGCACACGCTCTTCGCCCTCGCGCAGGGCATCTGGGATGGCGAATTCGAGGGCTCTCCGGCGCTGCCGAATACCGGCGCGCTGGTGAGGGCCAACCGGCAGGGTGGCTTCACGGTGGTCGTGGAGGAACTGGACCGGCCCATCTCGCTGGAGTTCATCGGCACCACCGCCTATGTCGCCACCCGCGCCGGGGAGATCTGGAAGATCGGGAACGTCGCCGGTCCACCCTTCGGCAAATCGCACTGAGCGAGCGAGCCGCTGAGGCCCTCATGCAGCCGCCCGATGCGGCGCCGCAGATCGAGGTAGCGCGGGTCGTGGGCCAGGTAGGGATCGCGGGAACGCTCGATGAACCGGAGGCCAGGGTGCTTCTGCTGATAGGCGCGCTCGAGCCAGGCGAGCGCGCCCTCGACATCGTCCAGGGCGAGCAGCACCCCCGCCACGGCGGTCGGGGGGGCGTCGGTCGTGGTGCTGAGCCACTTCTATCCCAGGGATACCGGCAGTTTCGAGTCGCAGCTCGCCGCCGACCTGGCCGTGGCGCAATGGCCGGGAGCGAAGCACCAGGACCTGGCCGCCGGCGAGGCCATCGGCCGCTCCGTCGGCGCCGAGGTCATCGCGCTGGCCCAGAGCGACGGCTTCGGCCTGCACTCGCCCGGGGTGCCGCCGGTCGGCGAAGGGTACTGGGTCTCGAGTGGTACACCCATCGTCGCCTCGCTCTACGGCGCCCGTCCCTTCCTCATTCTGCGCGCCCTCGATGCTGTCGACGAATATCGTCGACGACGCGACGGCATCACTATCGATCTCCCGCGTGCGCGCCGTGCTCGCACCCACCGCATTGACGTGCGCACCCGCCGCGAGCCAGCCGGCCTCGAGCACGGGTGTCGGCGCCGCAGTCACGGTGCAGATGACATCTGCATCCTCCACCGCGGAGCGCGCGGTCGCAACTGCGTTCACCTCTACACCAGCCACCCCGCGCATCACATCCGCCAATGCAGCGGCACGCTCGAACGTGCGGCTCCAGATGCGCACGCGGCGGAACGCCCGTACGGTGAGCAGCGCCTCGATCTGCGTGCGCGCCTGCACGCCGGCACCCAGGATGGCGAGCTCACTGGCATCGGCGCGCGCGAGTGTTTCCGTCGCGACCGCAGTCACGGCCGCGGTGCGGATCGCCGTCAGCCGGGCGGCATCGATCAGTGCCACCGGCACGCACTGCCACATCATCAACATCCGGGGCAACAGCTTCCGGATGCGGCATCACTCAGACGTCTGGTCCCAGCTCCAGGGCGAGGGCACTGCCGCCACCGCCCCCAAATGCAGGGGATCCAGGCAGAAGGAGCTCACGGCGTAGCCGGCTCGTCCCCGTAAAGGGGGACATTTCAATCGGTGAAACTGGGACATCCGTAATCGGCGTTGACAGCTCGGACGCCCTCTCAACTGTTCGAGCTTTCACGACCTGGGGGCGTGCGGCGCCCCGGCTAAAGCGCGGTCTCATGAGCACCTAGGCGCAACGGGCTGCCGCACGCCCCGAGTCTACCGTCTCAGGGCGGTAGTTCGGTAGATACAAGACGAGTTTCCCCCTCCAGGGATCCACCGCGTGAATCCAGCGTGATCAGCTTCCGCGTGCTC
>DATHVV010000102.1:0-2666 GCA_035461105.1 Longimicrobiales bacterium
TCCCGCCTCCCCGCGTCGCGGCCGCTCCCCCGCTGCAGCGACTCGAGCAACCCGGCGCGGAATGGGGATCCCGGCGCCAGCCACGCCGCCAGCGGCGAGTTGCGCAGCGCCCGCCCGGACTCGGTGCGGTCGAGCAGCACCTTCCCCTCCCGGCTCACGTGGATCGTGCGGACCGCCTCCGGCTGCATCTCGTACACGAGCACGTCACCCTTGCGGAGACCGCGCCGATCGAGCGGCGCGAACCACACGGGCAGTCCCGCGGCGAGCACCCGATACACGGAGTCCGGCACCAGGCCTCCGGCGACCGCGTTGCGCAGGTCCTGGTCGATACCGTCCAGGAAGTCACCGAGCGGGATGTCGCGCAGGAAGGCGACCCGGGCGACCGCGAGGTCCCCGTCCAGCGCCGCGCGCGTGATCGCATCGGCGGCGGCACCACGCAGGCGCCCGCGGGCCGCGGTGGCGGCCATCCGGCCCGCGGTCGGGACATCGAAGCAGATGTCGACGCTCAGCACATCGACCTTGAGAAAGGTCTTCTGGAGCACCGTGCGCATGTGCGACGCGGGGGTGACGCCGACCTCGTAGTCGACGAACTGTGCGCCCGCCGGGGCGGGCATGGCGAGCGCGGCCAGGAGCGCCGCGAGCGGGAGACCGGCGCGAACCGCATTCATCGTGTCGTCGTCTCCTGTCGGGCTGTCTGGCGGCGGGTCGGGCTGCCTGGAAAAACCCCCCGGATGGAATCGAGCGCCGCCCGGAGACGACTCAGGGGCAGTGCCTCGGTTTCGCTGAGATCGTGCTGTGCGGCGGGATCGAGGACCACGTCGTAGAGCTCCTCCGTGCCGTCCCCGTTGCGGATGTAATGCAGCGGACCGTCGACCAGGGATGTCATGTCGCCGCGGCTGATCGGCATCCAGGGCTTGGCCCAGTCGTAGTGGTCGAGCTCGGAGAGCGGCGGCGACATGGCATGGCCGGCGCCGCTCCAGACGGCCGCCAGCGATTCTCCCGGTATCTGCCCCCCGTCATCGATGCCGACGAGGTGCAGCACGGTGGCTGGCAGATCGCGCAGCGAGACCGGTTCCGCGACGCGCGCGCCGGGTGGCACCCTGCCCGGGTACGCCATGACGAGCGGCACGTGCAGCGCCGGCATGTAGAGGCCATTGGTGTGCTCGATCTGGCCGTGCTCCCCGAACATCTCGCCGTGATCGGAGGTGATGATGACCAGGGTGTTGTCACGCAGGCCGCGCGTCTCGAGCATCCGGAACACGCGCCCGAGCTGATCGTCGATGTACGCGATCGATCCGTCGTACGCGTTGATCCACGGCTGCAGCTCCTCGGTGGTGTACTGCCGGTCCTGCGAGAATTCCTCCTCGGCCGGGACGCCGAACCGGGCGCGGTACTGCTCGGGTCCGCGATACGGGCTGTGCGCGTCGTAGTAGTTCAGGAACACGAAGAACGGGCGGTCCGCGCGGCTTTCCAGCCAGCCCTCGAGCTGATCGGTGATGTGCTCTGCCGTCTTCGGCACATCCCAGCCGGGGTAACCCGGGAGGCGGCGCAGGAGCCGGCCGGCCTGGCGCGCGACCCATGACTGGGTCACGAACATGCCCCGGTCGACCGGAAAGTCCTCGTAGCGGGCGAAGCCGCGGTGCAGACCGGAGGCGCGGGAAGTGTAGCCGAGGTTGGCAGTGAAGCCGGCCGTCGCGTAACCGTGTCGGGCGAGGACTTCCGCCAGCGTCGGGTGATGTCGGTCCAGCGCCCGGGAGATGCCGGTGCGCACCTCGAGGTTGTAGCGGCCCGTGAACATGCTCGCGTGGGAGGGCAGCGTCCACGGCGAGGGCGCTACGGCGCGCTCGAACACGACGCCGGATGCCGCCCACTCGTCCAGGTTGGGCGACGTCTCCCGGTCGTACCCGTACAGGCTGAGGTTCGCGGCGCGCACCGTGTCCAGGATGATGAGCAGCACGTTCGTCGCTCCGGCCGCGGCGGCCGGCAGACCGGCCGCCGCCCGTCGCTCGCGGACTCGTGGCAGCTGCCACATGCCCCAGGCCGTGAGCAGCAGCAGCAGCGCGGCCACCGCCGGCGTCGCCCGGCGCACCCAGCGCGTCGCCGCCGCCGGCCGCTCGCCCAGCGCACGCGCCAGCGCCACCGCCACGCCCAGTGCGAGCACGAGTTCCGCGGCCCGATGCAGCGCGAACCCCGGCAACTGGGTGACGCCATAGAGCGGCGGGAAGGCGAGGGCGAAGACCACGATCCTGACCGGCAGGCGCAGCCGTGTCGCCCCCAGCAGCGGACTCGCCACCAGCGCGACCGCCAGGTAGACGAGCGCGCTCGCGAGCGGCGCCATCCAGATCACCTCCGGCGCGTACCACGCGGCCGGGCGGTGCTGAATCAGGTGCCGAGCGCTGAGATAGGCGGCCTCGAGGAGGCCACCCAGCGCGCCGAAGACCAGCGCGTAGCGCAGCAGTAGCCCTGCGGAGAGTACATCGCTACGCTTCATTCACGTCGAGCCTCTCGGGATCGGCGGCGTTCGGCGCGACTGCGCGGGCGCACGGACGACTGTGGCTGGCTTCCGACACCTGTGGCGGGGCCTGGCACCGCCGCGGCCCGGGGCCTGGCCCGGCGAGCCACCGCGGCGGCTCCCCGCGCCGGGATTTCGCGCCGGCACGGCGATC
>DATHVV010000103.1:0-4782 GCA_035461105.1 Longimicrobiales bacterium
GCCCGGGCGACGGCCCGGTCCAGGTCGCGCCACATGGCCTCGAACTCGCCCGGCCGCTGCAGCTCGCTGCGGAATTGCGGGTGCTCCTGGCGATACATGCCCATGAGCGGGCTGCCACGCTCCCGGGCCGACTCCACGTTCGCAATGCGATCGGCCAGCTTCACGCGTACCGCGCGCGTGTCCTCACGGATCTTCTCGTGCGTGCGCGACTGGCGCTGCGCGCGCGAGCCGTTCTGCTCGTCCGTGAGCCGCCACACCAGGTCCGCCAGCTCCGCGCCGAGCTGGTCGCCGATCTCCTCGATCGTGAGCGCCGTGTCCTCGACCGCGTCGTGCAGCCACGCGACCGCCTTGAGCAACGGGTCGTTCTCCCCGTACCGCTCCAGCGTCGCGACCACGCGGCTCAGGTGATTGTCGAAGAAAGGTCCGCCCCCGTACTCCTGTCCCTCGTGGGCGCGGCGGGCCAGCTCACGCGCCTGGACGTCGATCGCATCGCTCATGGCCACGGCCGGGTGCACGAGACGTGCCCCGGACCCCAACCCCCCGCACCCTGTTGCCCTCCCGCCCTTCCCTTTACCTTGGCCGCTGGTCCCCCAGCCCCGTCGCGCATGGCCCGCAAGCTCGATCGCCGCGATTTCCTCGCCGCCGGCACCAGCGTCCTGGGCACGTTGGCGCTGACCGGCTGCAACGCCGCTGCCCACCTCGCCGAGCGCGAGCAGGCCGAGTCCGCACCCAGCGGCCGGGCCATGCCTGCCCCGCCCTTCCGCATCTCGCTCGCCCAGTGGTCGCTCCACCGCACGCTCCAGTCCGGCGCGCTCGACCATCTCGAGTTCGCCCGCTACACCCGCGAGCAGTACGACATCGACGCGATCGAGTACGTCAACTCGTTCTTTCGCGACCGGGCCCGGGACGCCGCTTACCTCGCCGAGATGAACCGGCGCGCGGCGGACCACGGCGTCTACCAGCACCTGATCATGTGCGACGGCGAGGGCCGGCTCGGCGATCCCGACCCGGCGCAGCGCGCCGAGGCGGTCGAGAACCACCGCCGCTGGCTCGAGGCCGCGCGCACGCTCGGCTGCGCGACGATCCGCGTCAATGCGGCCAGCGAGGGCAGCTTCGACGAGCAGCAGAAGCTCGCCGCGGATGGCCTGCGCCGCCTGTCCGAGCTCGGCGACGAGCTCGCGATCAACGTGATCGTCGAGAACCACGGCGGCTGGTCGTCGCACGGCGGATGGCTGGCCGGCGTGATGCGACTCGTCGACCACCCGCGCTGCGGTACGCTCCCGGACTTCGGCAATTTCCGCATCGGTGAGGGCGCGGAGTACGACCGCTATCAGGGCACGGCCGAGCTGATGCCGTTCGCGAAGGCCGTGAGCGCGAAATCGCACGATTTCGATGCGCGCGGCGAGGAGACCACGAAGGACTACCGGCGCCTGCTCCGGATCGTTACCGCCGCCGGTTACCATTCCTGGGTCGGCATCGAGTACGAGGGCTCAACCCTCGACGAGCCCGCCGGCGTCGCGGCCACCCTGCGCCTGCTGCGCACCATCCTGGCCGAGCTGCAGAGCTGAACGCTACTCCCACGTCCGGGTTGCCATGAACGATGACCGGTCCGACCGTCGCGATTTCCTGAAGAAGAGTGCCGCGCTCGCGGCCGGCACCGCGCTGGCCACGCTCGACGCTGAATCGATCGGGGCGTCCGAGCTCTGGGCGCGGCCCGGAACCGCCCCCCGTCCCGGCGCGCGCACCAGCGCCGAGCCCGTGCGCATCGGCATCATCGGCACGGGCGGCATGGGCACCGAGCATCTGCGCGCCTTCCAGCGGCTCAACAGCGCCGGCCGCACCGACGTGCAGATCGTCGCCCTGTGCGACGTGTGCCGCCCCCGGCTCGAGGCGGCCGGCCACGCGCTGCGCGAGGCCGGCGCGAGATACGACTTCCGGTACTTCACGGATTACCGGGAGCTGCTGCGCGACGCGTCGATCCAGGGCGTGCTGATCGCGGCCCCGGAGCACTGGCATGCGGCCATGGCCACGCTCGCGATCCGGGCCGGCCGCGACGTGTACATCGAGAAGCCGATGACGCTGCGGCACGAGGACGCGCTGCGGCTGCGCGACGTCGTGGCCGCGCACCCCGAGCGCATCGTCGTGGTCGGCACGCAGTACGTGACCTACCCGAGCTATGCCGACGCGAAGCGGCTCATCGCCGAGGGCAAGATCGGCAAGCCGGTCTTCAGCCAGACCAGCTACTGCCGGAACTCGAAGGACGGCGAGTGGCTCTACTACGAGATCGATCCGCAGTGGCAGCCCGGCGTGAACCTCGACTGGAACGCGTGGACCGGGCCGCTCGGAAGGCAGCCGTGGAGTCCCGAGGTCTACGCGCGCTGGCGCCGTTTCCGGAAGTACTCGACCGGTATCATCGGCGATCTGCTCGTGCACCGCATCACGCCCCTGATGATGGCGCTCGATGTCGGCTGGCCGATCCGGATCGTCGCTTCCGGCGGTCACTACGTCGACAAGGCCATGGAGAACCACGACCAGGTCAACATCAACATCGAGTTCGAGAACGAGCATACCATGATCGTGGCCGGCTCGACCGCGAACGAGGTGGGTCTGGAGACCATGATCCGCGGGCATCGCGCCAACCTCTACCTCGGCGACCGCCGGCTGACGCTGCGTCCCGAGCGGATCTACGCCGAGGAGGTCGAGGAGCAGACGTTCGAGGGCGAAGACCTGGGCGACCCGCAGGACCTGCTGCGCGTCCGCTGGATCGACGCGATCCGGACGCGCGGCCCCTCGCCCAGCCCGGTCGACCTCGGCGCGCAGGTCATGGTCGTCGTGGACCTGGCGAGCCGCTCCATGTGGGACGGTCACGCGTATGCCTTCGATCCGCGCCGGCTGAAGGCGCGCCGCATCTGAGCAGGCGCGGCTGGACCCGGCTCGCGCTGCCTGCCATGGGCACGCGCTTCGAGCTGGTGCTGCCGGCAGCCGACGCCGCGGTCGGGGAGGCGGCGCTCGCGGAGATCGAGTACTGGCACGCCCGGCTGAATCGCTTCGCCGCCGACAGCCTGGTCTCGCACCTCAACCGGTTCGCGGCGGCGGCGCCCGTGCGCATCGATGCCGCCACGTTCGCCCTTCTGCGAGTGGCGCTGGACGTCTGCCGCGCGAGCGACGGCGCCTTCGATATCACGCTCGGCGGCGGCGCCGACGCGCTCGAGCTGGACGAGCCGCGCTCGACCGTGCGCTTCCAGTCTGCGGCCGTCCGCATCGACCTGGGCGGCATCGCCAAGGGCCACGCCCTCGAGCAGGCCGCCGCGCTGCTGCGCGCGCACGGTACCACGCAGGCACTGCTGCACGGCGGCACCAGCAGCGTGCTGGCGCTCGGCTCGGCCCCGTCCGGAGACGGCTGGAAGGTGGCGCTCGGCCCCGAGCCCGACGCGCCCGTCGTCGCGCTCCAGGATCGCGCACTGTCCCTGTCGGCCAACGTGGCCCGCGACCACGTGCTCGATCCACGCGCGCGAAGTGAAGTACCGGCGCGCACGGTCGCCGTGATCGGCCCGGACGCGTGTCGTGCCGATGCGTGGTCCACGGCGCTGCTCGTGCTCGGATCCCGGCCCGCGGGACTGGACGTGGCATGGCAGACCCACTTCAGGGGAGCGCAATGACCGACCCCACACGCAGGGAGTTCCTCGGCCTGGCCGCCGGCGCGACCGCTACCCTCACGATCGCGCCCGAGCTGCTCTTCGCCCGGCCCCGCCCGCAGGCCGCGCCGCTCCGGGTCGGCGTCATCGGCATCGGCCGCCAGGGCCGCGACATCCTCGATGAGCTGCTCAAGATCGACAACGTCGAGATCGCGGCGCTCTGCGACGTCGTCCCCACCCGGCTCAGCGCCGGCGCCGAGCGCGCGCCCCAGGCCGCACGCTATGCCGAACACGGCGCGCTGCTCACCGAGGCGCGCGATCTCGGCGCGATCGTCGTCGCTACACCCACGCACACCCATCGCGAGATCGCGACCGCCGCGCTGCTGGCCGGACACCACGTGTACTGCGAAGCGCCGCTCGCGCACACGGTCGACGACGCACGCGCCATTGCGGCCGCCGCGAGCAGTGCCGGGAAGTTGCTCCAGCCGGGACTGCTCGCACCCGCCAACCCGCTCTGGCAGCGCGCCCGTGCCCTCGCCCGCTCCGACTCGGTGCGCTCCGTCGCCGCCATGTACGCACAGGATCATCGCAAGACCAGCTGGCGCTTCCCGGCTGCGTCGCCGGCCCTGGAGCGCGCCGCCAACTGGCGCCTCGACCCCGACCTCTCGCTCGGCATCGAGGGCGAATTCGGCAGCCACCAGCTCGCCGCGCTCGCCTGGTTGCGCAGCCGCCCCCCGCAGCGTATCCGCGGTCACGGCACCATCAGCCTCCACGACGACGGCCGCTCCTTGCCGGACACGGTCCTGCTCGAGGTGCTCTGGGAGGACGGGACGGCCGCGGCGTGGAGCGGCACGCTCGCGAACTCGTTCGGCGGCCGCCACGAGATCGTCTACGGCAGCATGGGCGCGATCCGGCTCGCCGACACGCACGCCTGGATGTTCAAGGAAGCCGATGCGCCCACCCAGGGCTGGGAAGTCTACGCCGCCCGCCAGCAGTTCCATCGTGACGAAGGCATCATCCTCATTGCCGATGCCACCCGCCTCGCCGCCCAGGGCCAGCTCCGGGAGGGCGCCGGACTCCCCTTCCCCCCGCTCTATTACGCGCTCGTCGAGTTCGTGAAGAGCATCGACGAGGCGCGCGCCTCCGC
>DATHVV010000104.1:0-7501 GCA_035461105.1 Longimicrobiales bacterium
GGCCTGCCTCCTGCACTTCCGGACGTGGACTCTCACCCGAAGACCACGGCAGGAGCAGCGCATGGACCCGGTCCCGTACGAGATCCGAGCAGACGACATCGACGAGGTGCTGAGCGCATACGAGGGCGTCGGCGGCGGCGATTTTCCCGAGGAGCGCCGCGCCGAGGCCCGCGCGCACGTGATGCGTAACGTGCTCGAGCTGGGCGAGATCGTTCGGGCCGCGCCCGAGGAGCGACGTCTGCTGCCGCGCCGTGACGCCGACGACGACATACGCGCCGAGCCGGCCGGGAGCCGGCCGGGCGATGCGTCCTTCGCGCGCCGCGAGCTGGCGCTCGCGGCGATCGAGGACCTGCTCATCCGCGACGGCTTCATCGACGCGGCCGCCGATGAAGCGCGCGTCTTCCCCGCCATGCCGGATCCGGAGCCCGGCACGCGCGCCGACTGACGACCGGCGCCGCGGCTGCCACCGGCCGCGGCGCCAGCCTTCGCCTCACGACCTCATTGTGACTTCGAGGCCCGGCTCGTAACGTTTGGGGAGACGCCGCGAGCGGTCCCACCGCGCCGTCCACCGACCAGCCGTTCCACTGCTTTTCGTTTCCTTCGAGGGCGACGTCATCGATGACCGTGTCATCGCTCGTGCCCGACGTCCGCCGTGCGCTCGACATGAGCGGCCGGCGCGTGCTGGTGACCGGCGGCACCGGCGGCCTCGGCCGAGCCATGTGCACGCGCTTCGCCGCCTGCGGCGCGCGCGTGCTCGTGCACTATCTCCGCGATGCGGACGGCGCCCGGGCGCTCGCCGCATCATTACCACCAGACTCGGCAGCCGTGCTGCAGGCGAACCTCGCCGCGGAGGACGAGGTCGACACCATGGTCGCAGCGGCACTCGCCGAGTGGGACGGGCTCGACGTCATCGTGCACTGTGCCTCGCTCGGCACGTTCGGACCGCTGCTCGAGACGCGCACCTCGCACTGGGAGCTCACGCACGCCGTACATACCCGCGCGCTGTGGCTGATCGCCCGGCGGGCGGCCGCCGACATGCCGCCCGGCAGCGCGATCGTCGCGCTCTCCAGCCTGGGCGGACAGCGCGCCATGGCCGCTTACGGCGCGGTCGGCGTCGCCAAGGCCGCCCTGGAGGGGCTGGTCCGATACCTCGCAGCCGAGCTCGCACCGCGCGGCATCCGCGTGAACGGGATCGCGGGTGGACCGGTCGAGGGCGAGCGGCTCCGCGGCTCGCCGATCTACCGCGAGCTGCGCGCCGCTGCCGCGGCTCGTGCCGGTGGACGCTTCGCGACGCCGGAAGAGATCGCCGACGTCGCACTCCTGCTCGCCTCCCCGCTCGCCCGCTGGGTCCAGGGACAGACCCTGGCGGTGGATGGCGGCTTCAGCCTCTGGTGAGATTATGCGATTCCTGCTGGTCGATCGGCTCACCGAGCTGAGGCCCGGCGAGTTCGCTCGCGGCCTGAAAGCGGTGAGCGGCAGCGAGGACTTCTTTGCCGAGCATTTCCCGGGCAACCCGGTCATGCCCGGCGTGCTGATCCTCGAGGCGCTCGCCCAGACCGGGGGGGCACTGCTCGCGCTGAGTGCGAACTTCGAGACCCTCGCGCTCATGACCCTGGTCGAGAGCGCGAAGTTCCGTTCGCATGCGCGCCCCGGCGACCTGCTCGAGCTGGAAGTCACCGTGAACGCCCTCGACCGGGTCACCGCCCGCGTGAGCGGCCGCGCGCTGGTCGGCGGGCGCGAGATCGCAAGCGCGCAGATCGCGTACGTGCTGGTTCCGCCCGAACGTGTCGTGGGCGAGCGCTACCTGGACTTCTGGCAGGAGCTGGTGCGCGCGCTCGCGGCCGGCGTGGACGCGCGCGTGGCGGGAGGATCCGCATGAGCGTCGTCGTCACGGGCATGGGCGTGGTGTGCGCGACCGCGATCGGGCGCGATGCCTTCGCGCGGGCCCTGCAAACCGGTCGCTGCGGCGCGGGTATCCTGCGCGGCTTCGATGCGTCCGGCTTTCCCGTGCGGATCGCGTGCGAGGTGGACGACTCATCCCTTCCCGATGACGCCGTGCCGGCCAAAGCGCGCAAGCTGATGAGCCGTGCCACGTTGTTCGCGGCGGTGGCGGCCCGGCTCGCTAGCGACGACGCCGGTCTGGCGGCGGGGGTCGCCGAACCGGAGCGGGTCGGGGTGGCATTCGGGGCCGGGGGCATGGGCAGCGTGGACCGCGAGTTCCTGGAGACCCAGCTGGCCGCGATCCACGCGTGCGAGGCGGCCGGCGGCTTCACCTGGGATCGCTTCTCCGACGCCTACCAGCGACTGGTGAATCCGCTGGCCGCGATCCGCGCGCTGCCCAACCTGGCCGCCGGCACGCTCGGCATCCTCCACGACGCGCAGGGGCCCAACCTGACGGTGGCGACGGCCTGCACATCCGGCACGCAGGCGATCGGCGAGGCGCTCCGCGCGCTGCAGCGTGACGAGGTGGATGTGATGATCACGGGCGGCGCGGATGCGATGGTGAACCCCACGGGCGTGCTCGGCTTCCACCTGCTCGGTGCGCTCTCGCGTCGCAACGACGATCCCGAGCACGCCTGCCGGCCCTTCGACCAGGCGCGCGATGGCTTCGTGATCGGCGAGGGTGCCGGTGCGCTCGTGCTGGAGCGCGAGGAGTTCGCGCGCGCGCGCGGCGCGTGCGTGGTGGGCCGCGTTACCGGTTATGCCTCGGCATGCGACGCCTATCGCATGACCGACGAGCGCCCCGACGCGTCCGGCGCCGCGCGCACCATGCGCACCGCGGTGCGCGATGCGCGGCTCGCGCCGGGAGACATCGGCTACATCAACGCGCACGGCACCGGCACGCGCATGAACGACCGCCTCGAGACCCTGGCCATTCGTACCGTGTTCGGCGGATCGGCGCCTCCGACGAGCTCCACGAAATCGATGGTCGGTCACGTGCTGGCCGGGGCCGGCGCCGTCGAGGCCATCGCCACCCTGATCGCGCTCGCGGGAGGCTGGCTGCCTCCCACGATCAACTACACGGCACCGGATCCGGAATGCGACCTCGACTACGTCCCCAACGTCGCGCGCCCCGCCACCGTGCAGGCCGCGCTCTCGAACTCGTTCGGCTTCGGCGGGCAGAACGCCTGCCTGGTTCTGCAGTCACCCTGAGCGGAGGCCTCGCATGAGCATGGTACCGATCACCGGCGCGGTTGCTGACGCCGCCGCCATTCGCCGCATCATCGCCGACGTGCTGAAGGTCGCCCCCGACCGGGTGCACCCCGAGGCGGACCTGGTGCGTGATCTGGGAGCCGAGTCCATCGACTTCCTGGATCTGCTGTTCAGTCTCGACGCGCTGGTCGGCGCGCGCGTGCTGCCCGAGCGCTGGGGCGCGTGGCTGAAGCAGCGGTTGCCCGCCGGGAGCGCAGGTCCCGGCATCACGCCGCGCGTGATCGAGGAGTTCGTCGTCTTCTACCGCAGTTCGCTCTCGCAGACTGTAGCCGGAGAACCGTCATGAAACGCCGCGTGGGTATCGGAATCGTGCTGGCGCTGCTGATCGCCGGGGGAGCGTGCACGCACCGCGTGACCCGGCCCGCTACGCCCGAGGAGACACTCGAGCGGCTCGCCTGGTGGCCGCGTGACATGGAGGGCGTAGTGCTCCGCGATGGTCGCGAGGTTCGGCTGCAGCGCTCCGCGCAGTTCTTCGTCGAGGGCGACTCGCTCATCCTGAAGCAGGTACCGGGTGAGCGCGGCCGCGTGTTCATCGACACCGTGCGGATCGCCGACGTGACGCACGTCATGGTTCGCAAGACGCACGTCGGGCGCACGGTCGCGGCGGTGATCCTGATACCCGTAGGGATCGTGCTGGTCGCCGCGCTCCTCGCGGAGGACGAGCCCGATCCGCCCCCGGAGACGTCCTGTCCGTTCATCTACGCGCACGACGGCACCACCTACGTGGCCGTGGCCGAGCCGCTGGGGGGCGCGATCACGGCTGGACTGAAGCGTACCGATCTGTCGCAGCTGGAGGGGCTCGCCCTCGTGGACGGAGCCTACGAGCTGGTCATCGCGAACGAGATGCGCGAGGTGCAGCACATCGACGCGTTCAGCCTGCTCGCAGCCGATCACCCCCCGGGCTCCGAAGTGATCGCCGATCGCGCCGGCAACCTGCACGTCGTCCGCCCCACCGTGGCACCGCTGCGAGCCGTGAGCAGCGCCGGAGACGACCTGGAGCCCGCGCTCCGCGCCCACGATGGGGAGTGGTGGTCGCCCGGCGGCGCGCCCGCGGCGTTCCAGCCCGGCCATGCCCGCGACACGATCACGATCACGTTCCCGCGTCCGGCCCGGCCCGCCGCCCGGCTGGTGATGCACGCACGCACCTCGCGCCTGGGCGCCCACTCGCTCAAGCTCATGCTCGACCTGTGGGGCGGCGAGGTGGATCACTGGTATGCGCTCCTGGATGGGTCTTCTGCGGTGCGCGCCGCCCATGAGGAATGGGTGCAGCGCGAGGAGCTGTGGGTGCTGCGCGTCTGGGTCCGCGAGGGCGGCGAGTGGGTGCCGCAGGACGTCGTCACCGGGGGCGGCCCCTACATCTCCGAGCTGCAGGCCGTCCCGCTCGACCTGAGTCGCGTACAGGGCAGCACGGTGGAGCTGCGGCTGCACCCCGCACGCGGCTACTGGGACCTGGACTTCGCGGCGCTCGATACCGCCGCAGCTACCGCGCCGATCGTGACCGAGCTGCACATCGACGAGGCCGAGCCGCTCGCCGGGCAGGACACCCGGTCGCTCCTGCGATCCGCGGATGACGCGTACCTGGTAATGGCCGAGACCGGACAGCGAATCGCGGTGAGGTTCCGGTCGCAGCCGCCGGCAGCCGGGATGACGCGCACCCTGTTCTCGCGTACCACCGGCTATTACCGGATCGAGACCGACCGGAGCGGTACCCGACAGGCGGCGCGGCTGGACAGCCTGTGGCTGCACCCCGGGTACGCGGTGCGCCTGGCCGAGCAGATCCATCTGCAGGCGCGCCGGCGACAGGCGGCCCGCTGAACGCGCGGGTACCGTCGACTCGTGTACGCCACCTGCCTCTTCTGCAACAGCCGTCTCGGTCGCAACGAGTCGATCGAGGCGTTCCCGGTCGGCCGGCGCATCGCGTTCGACGCGGCGCAGGGCCGGCTCTGGGTGGTCTGCCGCGCGTGCGAGCGCTGGAACCTCTCGCCGCTCGAGGAGCGCTGGGAGGCCATCGAGGCGTGCGAGCGGCTCTTCCACGATACGCGGGTACGCGTCTCCACCGAGCACATCGGCCTCGCGCGCCTGCGGGACGGGCTCGAGCTGGTGCGGATCGGCCGGCCGCTCCGCCCCGAGTTCGCCGCCTGGCGCTACGGGGACCAGTTCGGGAAGCGACGCGTGCGCAACCTGACCCTCGCCGGCGCCGGCGTCGCCGCCACCGGCCTGTTTTTCCTGGGTGGCGCCCTGAGCGGCGGCATCATCAGCGGCTGGCTGCTCTGGAAGCTGAGCGCGGCCTCGATCCGGGGCGACCCGGAGAAAGTCGTCGCGCGCGTGCCGGTCGGCGTCAGCACGTTCAAGATCAAGCGCAAACAACTGGACCGCGTGGTGCTGCTGCCGCAGGGTGTCGACCAGATCGCGCTTCAGCTTCCCGTCGGGAAGCACCGGCAGCAGATCGAGGTATTCGGTCCGGAAGCGCTGCGCGCCGCCGGCCTGCTGCTGCCCCCGGCGAACCGCTTCGGCGGCAACCGCCAGCAGGTGCAGGCGGCGGTGCGTGAGATCGAGCGCTCCAGCCAGCCGCAGCGCTACCTGCACGACGTCGCGCTGCGCAACAGCGCCGCGCCGCAGGGCATTACCGCGCTCCCCGCGACGGTCCGCCTCGCGCTCGAGATGGCGGCGCACGAGGAGACGGAGCGGCGGGCCCTCGAGGGTGAGCTGGCCGAGCTGGAGCGCGCCTGGCAGGACGCGGAGGAAATCGCCGCGATCTCGGATTCACTGCTCCTGCCGGGCAGCGTGCGCCGGGCGTTCGACCGGCTCCGCGGTAGTTGAACACCCGGCTCCGGGCCGCTGAACTTCCGGCTGCAGGCCACTGAACCTGCGGTGGCGCCGCCGCCGAACCCGCAGCTGCGCGGCCGCGAAACTCGCCCTGTTTCGCATCTCGCCTCTTTACATCCGGGCCCTCCCTACTTCATCATTTACCGCCGCGACGCCGCGGTGCGTTCTCGCATTGCCCGGCTGAGTCGCCGGCCTTCTCTCCCAGCGCACTGTCCTGCCCGACCCGTCCGTCACTCCGCTGACGGTACGGTCGATGATTGTCGTGCCCGGCAGCGCCGGGACCAGCCGGACGCACACCCGTTCGAGCCGGAGGCACAGGCACGTGTTCCAGGCCATCCAGTACGTCGGCACGCCCATCGCCCTGGTCGCGTTCGTGATCGCGGTCATCGCCTACGCCTATCGCGCCCGGCTGGTCGAACGGCGCAAGACCATCGAGAGCGCGGCGGAAGCGGATCGCGGCCGGCTGCTCGAGGCGACGCTGCGCGATTTCACGACCGTGAACACCGAGACGCTCACGCGCGAGCAGCGCTACCAGCTCGCCATGCGTCTGATCGAGGAGCGTGCCGCGAAGGTGCGCGTCATGGCGATCGTCGCGATCGTGAGCGCCATCATCCTGGCCGCCGTCATCCTGGCGCTGCCTTCTCCCGTCGACGCCGCGCACAGCCTCACGGTCCGGGTGCAGGATCCCGCCGGCGGCTTCATCACCTCCGGCGAAGTCACGCTCGATGCGGGCGCGGCGCGCGAGACGCGCGCGATCGGTGCCGATGGCCAGGTCCGCTTCGAGAACATCCCGCGCGCCAGCTACGAGCAGGGCGTCACGCTGCACCCGAACGTGGCCGGCTTCGCCGCCGCCGCGGTCACGCTGCGCGAGCCGCCCGCCGGCGGCGTGCACTACCTGGAGCTCGCCCCGGTCGCCACCGCCCTGCGGGGCACGGTGGTGGATGCGCGCCGGGTCCCGCTCGCCGGGGTCGTGGTGAGTTTCCAGAGCGGACTCGCCGTCGATACGACCGACGGGCTGGGCGGGTTCCAGGTCACGCTGCCGCACCCGCCGGGCGCGCGCGTGCCGGTGCGCGCGGTGAAGGATGGCCAGCTCGGCTTCAACGACCAGGTCGTCATCCCCGACGGCGGCGACCTGACGCTGATCTTCGATGAACGCTCCTGAGGCGGGCACGCGCGCCCGGCCGGTCAGATCGCCGCGACGCGCGCACATGCTCGCCGTGCTTGCCTGCCTGTTGCCGCTCGTGCCCGGTACCGCGCTCGCCGCCCAGGCCACCACCCGGCTGCTCGGTCGCATCGTGAGCCTGGACGGCGCGCCGGTGCGGGAAGTGCGGCTGCGCGTGCTCGACCACGGCGAGGCGACCGTGTACGACAGTGGCGAGTTCGAGGTCCAGCTGTCGGGTCAGCCCCCCGAGGTGCGGGTCGAGGTGATCGGCCCGGAGCTCGAGGTGCTCTACCCGGTCGG
>DATHVV010000105.1:0-103041 GCA_035461105.1 Longimicrobiales bacterium
TACCTGAACCGGGAGATCAGTGCCGACTCGGCCGCCCGGTGGCTGACCGCCTACGCGCTCATGGAGCCGGCCCGCGCGCAGCAGCGGGTGCGCTTCTTCGACACGTACCGCAGCTACGTGATCAACTACAACTACGGCCGCGACCTGGTGAGGCAGCACGTCGAGGCGCGCGCGGGTGCCGACCCGGCCCGGCGCTGGCAGGTCTTCGCCGAGCTGCTGTCCTCGCCGAGGCTGCCGTCGGGGCTGGCCGCGGCGGAAGCGCGCCCGTGACCCGCCGCGGACCCGCCATCGAGCTGAGCGCGACCGGCGCGCAGCGGCTGCTGCTCGCCGCGCAGGGCCTGGAGCGGGCGCCACGGCGGCGCGCCCGCAAGGAAGACGTGCTGGCCGCGATCCGGCGCATGGGCGCGCTGCAGATCGACACCATCAGTGTGGTGGCGCGCAGCCCCTACCTGGTGCTGTTCAGTCGGCTCGGCGACTACGCGCCGGAATGGCTGGATGAGCTGCTCGCCGAGGGTGCGCTCTTCGAGTACTGGGCGCACGAGGCGTGCTACCTGCCGATCGAGGATTATCCGTTGTTCCGGCACCGGATGGATGCGCCGGAGAGCATGGGCTGGAAGTACCGCACCGCCTGGGTCGAACAGCACCGCCACGAGCTCGACCGCGTGCTCGCATACATCCGCGAGCACGGCGAGGTCCGTTCCGCGGATTTCGCGAAGCGGGACGGACACGTGCCCGGCTGGTGGGAATGGAAGCCGGAGAAGCGGGCGCTCGAGTACCTGTTCACGGCGGGGCAGGTGATGGTCGCGCGCCGCCGCAACTTCCAGCGCGTCTACGACGTCCGCGAGCGCGTACATCCGGCGTGGAATGCGGCCACGCCGGGCCGCGCTGCGGCGGAGCGCCGGCTGGCGCTGATCGCGGTGCGAGCGCTCGGGATCGCGACCGCGCGCTGGGTCGCCGACTACTACCGGATGAGCCGCCCGGCGACGCCGGCGCTGGTAGGCGATCTCGCCGCCGCCGGGGAGCTGCTCGAGGTGCGGGTGACCGGCTGGAAGGACGTCGCCTACGTGCACCCCGACCATGCTGTGCCGCTGGAGGCGGCCGCCGCCGAGACCCTGGCGGCGACCCGCACCACGTTCCTCTCGCCGTTCGATCCCGTGGTGTGGGATCGGGCCCGGGCCCTCGCGCTGTTCGGCTTCGACTACCGGCTCGAGTGCTACACGCCGGCGCCGAAGCGGGTATACGGGTATTACGTGCTGCCGCTGCTGCGCCGCGGCCGGCTGATCGGGCGCGCCGACGCGAAAGCGCACCGCGCTACCGGTCGCTTCGAGGTGCGCGCTCTCTACCTCGAGGACGGGGTACGCGTCGGCGCGGCGCTCGCGCGCGACACCGCCCGCGCCTTGCATGAGCTGGCCGCATGGCACGGTACACCCGATGTGGACGTTCGCAGGACCGTGCCCGCGACGCTGCGAGCCGCTCTCAAGGCCGCACTCTGAAGTCACCGCCGCCGGCCGGCGCTCGCAGGCAGGTTCGCAGATGAAGCCGCTTCCCGTTTACCGTGGCCGGGGTGCCGCGGAGAACCCACCCAACCGCTTCGAGCCCCTCGACCTGGTGCTCGATGGCGACGCACTCGATGCGGAGCTCGCCGAGCACGGCGAGCTGCTCGCGCCGCGCACGCAGCTGCTGCGCGACACTACGCGCACCATCATCGCGCGCAACGACAGCCCGGACGTCTCCTTCGATGCCAGCGTGAACCCGTACCGGGGCTGCGAGCACGGCTGCGCGTACTGTTTCGCGCGGCCGTTCCACGAGTACCTCGGCTTTTCCGCCGGGCTCGACTTCGAGACCAGGATCCTGGTCAAGCTGGACGCGCCCGAGCTGCTGCGGAAGGAGCTGGCCGCGCCGCGCTGGACGCCCCAGGTGATCGTCATGAGCGGGGTCACGGATCCGTACCAGCCGATTGAGCGAAAGCTGCGCATCACGCGCGGGTGTCTGGAGGTGCTCGCCGAGGCGCGCAACCCGGTCGCGATCATCACCAAGAACCACCTGGTCACGCGCGACATCGACCTGTACGTCGAGCTGGCGGCCCATAACGCCGCAGCGGTGAACGTGTCGCTCACAACGCTGCGCAACGACCTGCAGCACGTCATGGAGCCGCGCACCTCGGTGCCCGCGCGGCGGCTCGCCGCCGTGGAGGCGCTCGCGACAGCCGGCGTGCCGGTCGGCATCATGGTGGCGCCGCTGATTCCCGGACTGACCGACGAGGAGATGCCGGCGATCCTGCAGGCCGCCCGCGATGCGGGAGCGCAGTGGGCGGGGTACGTGACGCTCCGGCTGCCGTACGCGGTGAAGGAGCTGTTCGACGCGTGGCTCGAGCGCCACTTCCCGGACCGCCGGGACAAGGTGCTGAACCGGCTGCGCGAGATGCGGGGCGGGAAGCTGTACGACTCGCGCTGGGGCATGCGCGGCCGCGGGGAAGGGAAGATGGCCGACCAGCTCGGCGCGTTGTTCCGCGCCGCCCGCCGCCGGTCCGGCTACCCGGACGACGCGCACGGCGAGCTCTCGACCGCCGCGTTCCGCCGGCCGTCACTCACGGGGCAGCTGGCGCTCTTCGACTGATCCGCCGGCCGTCACTGACCGGGCAGCTGGCGCTCTTCGCTCCCGCCGGCAGCTCGGTGGCCCCCCCTCGGCGTGGCGCGACCGTCAGCGGTGGAAGTTGAACAGCGGCAGGATGCGCGCGATGCCGCGGTTGTTGTCGGCGCGGTTGATCACGCCGACCTGCAGGCCGTGCAGCTCATGGGCGCGATTGTAAACCGCGATGCTGAGCCCGCGCTGCACGCCGTCCACGCGGACGTATGCGCCCGTGCCCACGCCGGTCAGCGTGTCGGCGCGGAGGTGGGCGAGCGCGAGCGCGATGCCGCTCACCCGGGGCGCCTGGAGCCGGTAGCCGGTCGCGGTCAGCCCCTCGATCGAGCCATCGCTCACGACTGCACCCAGCGCCGCGGTGGCCCCGCGGAGCCGCGCCTCGGCGACGACGGCCAACCCAGCGATGTTGATCCACTCCATTCCGCCCTCCGCCACGGTGGCCAGTCCACCGATGTTGATGCCGCGCATGGCGCCCTCGGCGACCGTGCCCAGGCCCGCGATGTTGAGGCCGATCATGTCGCCCTGCGAGACGGTGCCGAGTCCGCTCAGGTTGATGCCGATCATGTCGCTCTGCGCGACGACGCCGAGCCCGCCCACGTTGATGCCGGTCATGGTGCCCTCGGACACCACTCCCAGGCCGGCGATGTTGATGCCGCTCATCGCGCCCTGGGCGATGGTGCCGAGCCCGGCGAGGCTGATGCCGCGGAGCGGACCTTCCGAGACCAGGCCGAGCCCGGCCGCCTGGATGCCGCTCAGCTCGCCTTCCGCTACCAGGCCGAGGCCGCCCAGGCTGATGCCCCGCACCGCGCCCTCGCTCACGACGCCGAGACCGCCTACCGCGAGGCCGTTCACCGCCTCATGCGCGACCACACCGACCAGGCCGAGCGCAGCGCCGTTGAACGTTGCCGCTACCGGGGCCAGGCCGAGCGCGATGCCGTTCATGCGGAAGTCCGGGTTCGCGGTGCCGGTGTTACCCTCCTCGTCGCGCACGGTGGCGGGCTTCCATAGCGTCACGTTGACGCCGTTCACGCGCTCGACGCCGCGATCCGAGATGTTGATGCGCAGCCCCGTCCAGCGCGGGCTGTTGCCGAGGCTCAGCCCGACGCGCGAGATGCCGAGGTCGAGCGACTGGGCGGACAGCGTGGCGGGCAGCAGGAGCAGCAGGGCGACCAGACCCAGCGTGAGGAGGGGCAGGCGCGGTCGCGTTCCGGGGCTGGGCATGATGGGTCGCCTTCCAGGGATCGGTGACGGCGGGCGCCGCGCGACGGACGGCGCACTGCGCTACCTACGTCCCCGAGGGCCGCCCGGATTCAGTCCGGCGGGTGCGCGCTTTCGCGCACGCTCAGGTGCTCGCCCTTGAAGACGCGGAACAGGTACCAGAGCGAAGGCAGCAGCAGCAGCATGCCGGCCGGCGTGGACCAGAGCACGAACACGAGCACGCCGCGCGGCGCGGCCGCGCCCGCGAGCGTCAGGTCGGGGTAGATCAGGTAGGGGTACTGCGCGACCGCCCACCCCGTGAGCAGCGCGACGATCTGCGTGACGGCGGCGACGCGTGCGGCCCGGTAGCGTCGCCCGCGCAGGAACCAGCCGGACAGCAGCGCCGCGATGATACCGACGGCGAGGACCGGCGTGGCCCGTCCCCCGACCAGGCCATCCCAGAGGTGGGGGGCTTCGCTGCGCACCAGCGGCAGCGCCAGCACCGACAGCGCGACCACCGCAGTCCCCGAGAGCAGCGCCCGCCGGCGGAAGTCCTCGCGCAGCTCGCCCCCCGTTTCGTTCGCCAGGAACACGGCGGCGAGGTAGGCACAGAGCGCGAGCGCGAGCGCACCGATCGCCCAGGCGACCGGTGTGAGCCATGGCGCCGCGCCCTCGATCCGCACCTCCCCGGGCTCACCCAGCCGCAGCGTGCCGGCCGAGACCGCGCCCAGGCACATGCCCAGCAGCACCGGCGTGATCGTGCTCGCGACCCCGAAGATGACGCCCCACGGCCGGGCCCGCTCCGGTCGTGCCGGGCTCGCGCCGCCAGCCCGCACATCGTCCGGCCCCGGCGCGCCGCCAGCGGGCGTGGCCGCGGAAGGGCGTCCTAGCGCGCGGGCGCTCTGCGGCGAGTAGGCGCGGAAGACGAACGCCGCGCCGCGCAGGATGATGCCCAGCAGCACGAAGTGGAACGGCACGAACAACGCGATGCTCAGCGCCTGGTACGCCAGCGGGAACGCCGAGAAGATGATGACGATCACGAAGATAAGCCACACGTGATTTGCTTCCCATACCGGGCCCATGGCCTGGGCTATGGCATCGCGCTGCTCGCGCCGACGCGCTCCGCTCGCGAACAGGTCCCAGATGCCGCCGCCGAAGTCCGCGCCGCCGAGCACCGCGTACGCGAGCAGCGCGATCAGCCCCAGCCCGGCGACCAGCACCTCCGCCGTCATGCGGCGCCCTCCGGCGTCTCGTACGTGGTCTCGTCGGCGGGCATGTAACGCTGGTCCGTGAGCCGCAGCAGCAACCAGGCGAGCGCGGTCCCGAGCGCGAGGTAGAGCACGGTGAAGCCGAACAACGTGTAGGGCACATCAGAGACCGGGGTCACCCCGTCGGCGGTGCGCATCACGCCGTAGATGACCCACGGCTGGCGGCCCACCTCGGTCACGATCCAGCCGGCCTCCAGCGCGATGTATCCGAGCGGTGAGGCGAGCACGATCGCACGCAGCAGCAGGCGCGCGCCGCTCACGTCGCCGCGCCGGCGTCGCCACGCGAACCAGATCGCGAGCGCCGCCATCACGACCCCGCAGCCGACCATGACCTGAAAAGCGACGTGGGTGATGCCGACGGGCGGGCGCTCGTCTTCCGGGAAGGCATTCAGCCCCGTGATCTCGGTGGCCGGGTCGTGGCCGACCAGCAGGCTCAGCCCCGAGGGAATCCGCAGCGCCCACTTCACCCCGCCCGCCCCGTCCGGGATGCCGCCGATCAGCAGCGGTACGTGCGTCGAGGTCTCGTAGTGCGCTTCCATGGCCGCGAGCTTCGCCGGCTGATACTCCGCGATGCGCCGGGCGGAGAGGTCGCCGCTGAGCGGCTGGAGCACGGCCGCGATGCCGCCCACGAGGAGCGCGATGTCCAGCCCGGAGCGGTGATATGCATCGCGCCGCCCGCGCAGCATCCCGAGCGCGTACACTCCCGCCACCGCGAAACCCGTGGCGATGTAGCACGACAGCGAGGAGTGGAGGGCGAGATGGAACCAGGCGGGCGTCGAAAAAACGCTGAGCGGATCGACCTGGGTGAGACGGCCGTTCACCGCCTCGAAATCGGCCGGTGCCTGCATCCAGGCATTCGCTGCGACCACCAGGACGCCCGAGGCGAGGCCGCTCACCGCGATCGGCACGCCCGCCCACCAGTGCGCGCGCGGCGTCAGGCGATCCCAGCCGTAGAGGTAGAGACCGAGGAAGATGGCTTCGATGAAGAACGCGTAACCCTCGAGCGCGAAGGCCGGCCCGAGCACGCCGCCGGCGAGCGCCATGAAGCGCGGCCAGAGCAGGCCCAACTCGAAGGACAGCGCCGTCCCCGACACCGCGCCCACCGCGAACGTCAGCGCGGTCGCCTTGGCCCACTTCTGTGCGAGCGCCCGGTAATGCGCCTGGCCGGTGCGCAGCCAGCGCCACTCCGCGATCAGCATGAGCAACGGCATGCCGATGCCGAGCGCGGCAAAGATCATGTGGAAGCCGAGCGACACCTCCATCTGGAGGCGCGCCGCCGTCAGCACGTCCATCGACGACTCCCTGCGGTAGGTCGCCGCGCAAGCTAGAGCCGCGACGCGGTATCGGAAAGATCAGCGTCGGCGCCCGGTTCGGCCTCGCCCGCGCCGCCGACCTGTCGTTCCCACACGTTGTTGCCGCGATCCACATCCGGCAGGTACTGCTCCGGATCGATCTCGACGTGCACCGCCGGACTTGGCGTGGCGACGCTCACCGTCGCCTGGCGGTGACCCGCCAGCCAGTGCTCCACGGGCACGCTCGCGATCCGGGTCTCGCCGTTCGCGAGCCGGACGCGAAGCATGGCCGGCATGGGCAGGCGTCCCCGGTCCTCGATCACGATGCGGGTGCTGTCGTGCTCGGCGCGCACCCCTGCGATGGCGTGGTCCAGCGTCCAGGTCTCGTAGTACCAGCCTCGCCAGAACCAGCCCAGGTCCCGGCCGCTCGCCGCCTCGAACGCGTTGAACAGGTCCCATGGATAGGGATGCCGGTAGCGCCACTGCCGCAGGAAGTCGCGGTACCCGCCCATGAACACCGTGTCGCCCAGTACGGCTCGCAGCGCGACCAGGGCCGCGGCCGGCTTCGAGTACGACGCGATCGTGAATGCGGCCCCGGAGTAGTGGTACGAGGAGCGTCGCATCAACTCGCCCTCGTCGTCGCTTCCGGCCAGCGCCAGGTACTGCGCGTGGTCATCCAGCCAGTGCCGCCGTCCGGGAAAGAAGTCCGCGCGCGCGGCGTTCTCGTTGAACGTGGTCGTCCCCTCGTCCAGCCACGAGTACCGGCGCTCGTCGGTGCTGATGAGCATCGGTACCCACATGTGCGCGATCTCGTGGGCGATCACGTTGTAGAGATCCTCGTCACGCGCATCGTTGTAATCGCCGATCAGTGACATCATCGGATATTCCATACCACCGCCGATGATGCCGCCGCCCTCGACCAGGCTCATGTGCGACCATGGATAGGGCACGCTCAGGAACGCCGACAGGAACCGGATCGCGTGGGCGCCGTAACGCGCGGCGTGCCGCCAGCGCGGTGCGGACGGCCGGTAGATCGCGTTCACCCGAGTGTACCGGGCCGGCGACACGGTCAGCTCCCCCGGTGTCCTGGCCGCGGCCCGGTTCACTTCCCGGCTGCCGGTAGCGGCTGCGTCACCGCGGTTCCCGCTCGCCGTCGCGGCATCGCCAGCGTTGCCGTCGCCATCGCCATCGCCAGCGTTGCCGTCGCCATCGCTGATCGCGGCGCGCAGTGCATCCCAGTGAACATTGCGTACCACCGCGAAAGCGACGTCCCTCACCGAGTCGGCCTGCAGCCGCCAGACGAGGCGGCCACGACTCGCACCGGCGGTGGCGCGTTGCGGGAAGTCGCGCGGCGTGAGTACGCTCACGACTGAATCGCTCCGCTCCGCAAGCTGCAGGCGCTCGAGCACGGAGGGGTGGAGCACCTGACCGGCATTCGTCGTCCGCCCCGTGCCGACCACCACCCACCCGGCGGGCGCATCGATCTCGTAATCGTAGCTCGCGAAGCCGGTGTAGAACTCCGTCGTGCCGACGAACGGGTCCGTATGCCAGGCCACCACGTCGTCGTAGACCGCCATCTGCGGATACCAGTAGGCCAGGTAGAGGAGGTCATCACCATCGTAGCCCATGCGTCCGCCGGCACCCGCCTGCGGCACGAGGAACCCGTACTCGATGGCGAGGCGTACGCTCTGTCCGGGCCCTACCGGCTCGGGCGGCAGCACCACGAGCCGCGTCCCGAACACGGCATAACGGGGACCGCCTCCGGCGCTGGTAAGCAGGCGCCCGCCGACGGACACCCGTCGGAGGTCCATTCCCCCGGTAACCTCGACCTCCTCGAACCGGATCGCGCCCGGAGCATGCAGGTTCTGCGGCAACTCCAGGTGCAGCAGCTCGAGCGTATCCGGCGAGTTGTTGCGGTATTCGATCTCCGCGGTCGCATCCAGGCGCGGCTCCGCGCCGACCGTGACCCGCGCGCGGATTCGATAGGAAGCGAAATTCTGCCAGTAGCGCGTGCCCGGGGCACCGGTGCCGGTGCGGGTCCCCGCCGCGATCGCCCACTCGAAGGCCTCGGGGCGGTCGATCCCCACAGCCTGCAGTTCCGCGCGCAACGCGGTCGGCGGCGTGCCGGCGGATGTCGCCAGTGGGCTCACCCCCGCGCACCCCGCGGTGAGGAGCAGCAGCAGCATTGCGGAACGCTTCATTTCACCTCCCTGTATCGTGATTCCACCGGCCATGTCGCATGGCTGGTGGTTTCTGCGATTGGGCTGCTCCATCGCTAACGCACGTGATGCGCGGCGTGTCTCTCGATCCAGAGCGGTGACGCGCATCCCGGCTGCCGCTCCTGTCTTCGCCGGCGTGCGTCGGTGGCGTTCGGCGGCGCGTCGACGACTCGAACGTGCACCCCGGCACGCGTTCCTCATGATACGGAGCATTGAAAGATGAAACGAGGTCTTTTCGCCGGCGCCCTGCTTCTGCTCGGCGTCGCGCTGCCGGTTTCCGCCCAGACGCTGCCCACGGATGACCTGATGCTGCGCCGCATCTGGGAGGAAGGGGTCGACCGTTCGCAGATCTACCGCCTCTCACAGGTGCTCCTCGATAGCGTGGGGCCGCGGCTCACCGGGACGCCGGACGCGAGACGTGCCAAGGACTGGCTGGTGGCCACGTACGCGGCGTGGGGCGTACCCGCGCGCCTCGAGCAGTACGGCACCTGGGGCGGCTGGCGACGCGGCATCACCCATATCGACCTGTTGCAGCCGCGCGTGCGCACCCTGGAAGGAACGCTGCTCGGCTGGAGCGCCGGCACGCGCGGTCGACCGGTGCAGGGTCCGGTCATCGTCCTGCCCGATCTGGCCGACAGCGTGGCGTTGCGACAGTGGCTGCCGTCGGCCCGTGGTCGATTCGTCGCCATCGACCTTGCCCAGCCCACCTGCCGGCCCGACCGCCACGGGGAGGAGTTCGGGGCCGCCCCGGCGGGCCGTGCCGTCGGCGATACGCTCGGCTCATTCCGACGCATGCAGACGGAGCGACGGGAGGCGCAGCAGGCGTGGACGGCGCGCCGGCAGCGTACCGGCCTGACCGCGGATCGGCTCCGGACGGAACTGGAAGACGCCGGGGCTCTTGGGATCCTGCAGTCGAACTGGTCGAACGAGACCGGGATCAACAAGGTCTTCACGGCGAACACGCGCCGGGCGCCCACTCTGGACCTGAGTTGCGAAGATTACGGCCTTGTGTTCCGCCTCGCCGAGCACGATCAGGGACCGGTGCTGCGCGTATCCGCAGACGCCGAGCACCTCGGCGACGTTCCGGTACACAATGTCATCGCCGAGATTCGGGGCACGGAGAGGCCGCATGAAGTGGTGCTGCTTTCCGCGCACTTCGATTCCTTCGATGCCGGTTCTGGTGCCACCGATAATGGCACGGGCACGCTCACCATGCTCGAGGCGATCCGCATCCTTCGCCAGGTGTATCCCAACCCCAGGCGCACGATCATGGTCGGACACTGGGACAGCGAGGAGCAGGGCCTAAACGGCTCGCGTGCCTTTGCAGCAGATCACCCGGAGATCGTCCGAAACCTCCAGGCCGTCTTCAACCAGGACAACGGTACCGGCCGCATCCAGAACATCTCGATGCAGGGCCTGGTCGGTGCGGGCGAACACTTCGCACGCTGGTTCGCACGGTTGCCCGCGGAACTCACGCGCGACGTTCGCTTGCAGATCCCCGGCTCGCCCGGCGGCGGCGGCAGCGATCACGCCGCATTCGTTTGCTCCGGCGCGCCCGGGTTCTCGCTCTCGTCGCTGCCGTGGGCATACTTCTCGTACACATGGCACACGAACCGGGACACCTTCGACAAGCTCGTGTTTGACGATCTGCGCAATAACGCCGTGCTCGTGGCAATGCTGACGTACCTCGCGTCGGAGGATCCGGAACGGATCCCGCTGGAGCGACGCACCGTACTCGCGCCCGGGTTTGGTGCCCAGCCACCGTCGTGGCCGGAATGCCGCGAGCCGGCCCGTCGCCAGCCGTAAGATCGCGGAGCGGGGGGGCGGAGGCCGGCGTCAAGGGGTGCCGCCCTTCGCGGGCTCGGCGCACGCGGCGGTGGTTGCCTTTCCGTCCGCTCGCGCACTGTCCACGGGAACTGTGGGTTGGCCGACGCTACCATGGGGCCGCCCGCGAGGGCGGCGTACCCATGGACGATGACGTCGCCATCCGGGCTCCCGTCCAGGGACGAAGTACTTCGAGAGATACGCGAGGCTCGCTTCACGGCGGGTCCGATTTGCCCGCGCTGCGACGGCACCCGTTGCCACCGTTGGGGAAGCTTCGCAGGCCGGCAGCGGCATCGGTGTATGGCGTGCCGACGGACTTTCAGCGACCTGACCGCGACTCCGGCTGCCTATCTGAAGCTCATTGAGTCGTTCTCGAGCTACCGGCGCTGCATGCGCGCGAGCGTTTCACTCCGTCGTGCTGCGGTGCTGCTCGGCATTCACAGAAACACGGCATTCCGGTGGCGCCATCGCATCCTCGACGAAGCTCCACACCATGAGCCGGTGCCGCTCCTGGGAATGGTCGAGGTTGCGGACACCCGGTTCCCGTTCAGCGAGAAAGGGCGACGCCGGACCGTAGATGGGAAGTTCGCTGGGGATGCGTACTCCAGTTCGAGCCGACTCGACCGGCGCCGCGTCTCCGTATCGATCGCGCTCGACCGGTCGGGCCGGTTCGCCGGTGCGATCACCGGAATGCGGCGTCCCGTCGTCGTCGGCCTGCGCGCGTGCTTCGAAGCGCGCATCGCCCGCGGGGCGACCGTGCTGACGTCGGACGGCCGCTTCAGCGCACACGCCACGTGCGCGAGAGGGCTCGGCCTCGACGTGTGGAGCGGTGTTGCTGGCACGCCGCCGGTGCGCGAGCTCGTGCACACGGCGACAGCGCGGCGCTTCATCACCGAGTTCCGCGGATGGCTGAAGCGGTTCCGGGGGGTGAGTACGTACTACCTGGAGAACTACGTCTGGTGGTTCGCAATCCTGCGGCGGGTGGAGCGGTCGCATGGGTGCGCGGAGCTCCTGCATTGGAGCCTGGCCCCACCCGAACCCACAATTCCCGATGACACTGCACGAGCGGTCGCCGACACGTGAACGCCGGGTCGCCGCGGACCCGCGAATCAGTACCCCGCGGCCTTGTCCACCAGGTTACGAAGTGGCCGGTGCTCCTGGTATCTGGCGATGTTGTCCACGATCAGGTCCACCTCGCGGCGCCAGAAGCGCGGCGTCGTGGCGCTCACGTGCGGTGTGATCAGCACGTTCTCCAGGTCCCACAATGCGGATTGCTTTGGCAGCGGCTCCTCGCGGAAGACATCGAGGGCGGCCCCGCGCAAGTGCCCGGTGCGCAAGGCGCGTTCGAGTGCGGGCTCATCCACGACGTCGCCACGCGAGACGTTGAGGAGAACCGCCCCCGGCTTCATGGCCGCGAGCTGCAGGGCGCCGATCATCCCGCGCGTCTCGCTGGTCGAGGGTACCGCGATCGCGACGTAGTCACTCCTGGCGAGCAGCTGGGGGAGCGCGTCTTCACCGTGCAGCATGGTGACGCCGCTCGCCGCTTGCGGACGGGACCGGCGGCGAACCGCCAGGACCTCCATGTCGAGGCCCAGCGCGCGCCAGGCGATCTCGCGGCCGATCCCTCCCAGGCCGACGATGCCGAGGGTGGCCCCCGTGATCTCGCGCGCCGTGTCCGGGAGGTGCTCGAACGGATGCTTGCCCCACTCCCGCCGCGCCTGCGCCCGCACGGCATGATCGAACCCGCGCGCGAAGTGCAGGATCATGCCGATGACGCTTTCGGCCATTGGCGGGGCGTGAATCCCCGCGGAGTTGGTGAGTACCACGTCGGAGTCGAGGAGCTCGGGGTGCAACAGCGAGCGGACTCCGGCGGTGCCCGAGTGGATCCAGCGCAGCGTCCCCTGCGGTTGCAACGCGGCCTGCAGCAGCTCGCGCGGCAAGCCGAGCGCGAAAATCACCTCGGCGCCGCTCACGGCGGCGAGCGCCTCGGTCCCGGCGCCGCCCCCATCGCCGCGGCCGCTGACCGGCTCGGTGACGTGGCGCAGCTCCCAGCCGGGGCCCAGGGCCTGCGCGATTTCCGTCGGAGCCCAGGTCGGCAGGGTCCAGGTGCCGCGATCGTCCTGCATGTTGAGGACGGCGACGCGCCGGCCCTCGCCGCCCAGCTGCACCGACGCCGGCGAACGCGTGCTCATGACGCGCCCTATCGGTAATTGCCGAAGTTCAGCTCGATCCCGTAATCCTGCGAGCGGAGGAAGGACATGACGCTCTGCAGATCATCCTTCGATGGACTCGAGATCCGCACTTCGTCGCCCTGTATGGCCGCCTGCACTTTCTTGAAGCCCTGCGCCTTGATCGCCTTGACGATCTCCTTGGCGGTCTCCGTGGGAATGCCCTGGGTGAGCGTGATCTCCTGGCGGACCCGGCCACCGGATGCGGGCTCCTCGGTGCCCGCCTTCATGTTCTTGAGCGGCAGGCCACGCTTCACGAACTTCGTCTGGAGCACATCGTAGGCGGCCTTCAGCTTGTAATCGTTCGCCGCCTCGAGACGGATGATCGACTTGGCGCGATCGAACGTGAGCTGGACCGGGCTGCCCTTGAAATCGTAGCGCGTATTGATCTCTTTCACCGCCTGGTTGACGGCATTGTCCACTTCCTGCAGGTCGGCGCCGGTCGAGATGTCGAACGAGTTCTGCTGAGCCATGTCCGCGTGCCCCTTGATGATGGGTTCGAGCAGGGAAATAGAGCGGCGCGGCGGCGCTCCGCAAGCGGCGCCCCGGGCGACGCGTACGGCCCGTCGCCACGGCGAGGGGGAGCCGCCCCCGGACCCTGACCGCGGGGCCCCCGGTGGGAGGGGCATGTCCTTTGCCCGCAGGCGGGCATGACCACCGTGTTCCTGCTCTCACCGGCGAGCTGTGCCGGCCGGCGCGCCGCGGTGTTGCTGAACGAGGGGGCGAGTTTCCCGCTCGCGCAGCAGCTGCGCCACGGCCAGGCTTCCATCGGCGAAATCTTCTCCTTCCTGAGCGGCCTGTATTTCCGTGGCAAGCTGCATTACGCCCGGAGCTTCGGTGGGGCACCGGAGGGAGTACCGCCAGTGCACGTGATCACGACCAACCGCGGTCTCGTCTCCCCCGATCTGCCGGTCAATCGCGAAGACGTCGTCGATTTCGGGTCGGTCTCGATCGATGCCGGCGACCCCCGTTTCCGGAATCCGCTGCTCGGTTCCGCCGCCGCGCTGGCCTCGCGCCTGGACACGGGTGCTCGCATCGTCCTGCTCGGCAGCGTCGCGACATCGAAGTACACGGAGCCGTTGCTCGAGGTGTTCGGCGGGTCACTGCTCTTCCCGGAGGCGTTCGTCGGGCGTGGTGACATGAGCCGGGGCGGGCTGCTACTCCGGTGCGCGGACGCGGGCGAGCCGCTCGACTACATCCCGGTGCGCGGCGCCACGCGTCGCGGTGTGCGTCCCCCCAAGCTAACGCCGCGCCGATGAAGGGGCAGACGGGCTCCGGGAAAGGCCCGGCGGCTGCGGCGTCGGGGCGCCCGCCGCGCGAGCCGGGCACGATGGCAACGCCGCGCGAGCCTGACGCGGTGCCCCTGCCGCGCGAGCCTGACGCGGTCACGCTTCGCACGCCGGGTCGCGAGGTGCGGCTGTCGAACCTGAACAAGGTGTTCTGGCCGGATCTCGATCTCACCAAGGGTGATCTGATCCAGTACTACGCCGAGATCGCCTCCGCATTGCTGCCCCACCTGCGCGACCGTGCCATGGTGATGAAGCGGTACCCGCACGGGATCAGCGGGAAGTTCTTCTTCATGAAGCGGGCGCCCGAGCCGCGTCCGGACTGGATCGAGCTCTGCGCCATCGCCCACGATTCGGGCAACATCATCAATTTCCCGATCGTCCAGGACCTGGCATCGCTGCTCTGGCTGATCAACCTAGGCTGCATCGACCTGAACCCGTGGTATGCGCGCTGTGACGACGTGAACCGGCCGGATTTCCTGCACTTCGATCTGGACCCGGTGCCCGGCGCCGGCTGGGAGCGTGTCCTCGAGACCGCGCTGCTCGTGCGCACGGCTCTGGACGCGCTCGAGCTGCCGTCCTATCCCAAGACGACGGGCTCGAAGGGGATCCATGTCTACGTGCCAATCGTGCGAGGTCCGCTCCAGAAGCAGGTCTGGGGCTTTGCGAAGCAGCTGGCGCGCACGCTCGAGGCCCACAACCCCGCCCTGGTCACGGCGGAGTACCGCGTCGCGAAACGGCCGCCGGGGCGCGTGCTGGTCGACTACAACCAGAATGCGTGGGGCCGGACGCTGGCGAGCGTGTATTCGGTGCGGCCCCGACCGGGTGCGCCGGTGTCCGCGCCGGTCACCTGGGCCGAAATCGAGAGCGGCATCACGATCGAGCAGTTCACGGTGTTCGAGGTGCCGGCGCGGGTGGCCGAGCTCGGGGATCTCTGGGCCCCGCTCCTCTCCCCGGACGGCCGCTGCGACCTGGGCCGCTTTCTCTGAAACGCCGCCGGCTCGCCCGCGGCACCACTTCCCGTGAACCGAACATGAACCTGCCGATCGAACCGCCGTTCCCGCCCATGGAAGCGGACCAGGTGGATGCGCTTCCCGAGGGCGAAGCCTGGGGATACGAGCCGAAGTGGGACGGGTTCCGTTGCCTCGCGTTCCGTGATGGTGCCGAGGTGTACCTCCAGTCGAAATCCTGCAAGCCCCTCGCCCGCTACTTCCCGGAAGTCGTAGCCAATCTGCGCGCGCTCGGCGCGAAGCGTTTCATCCTCGACGGCGAGCTCGTAGTGCCGGTGGGCGACTCGCTCTCCTTCGACCAGCTGCTGCAGCGCATTCACCCCGCGGCGAGCCGGGTCGAGCGCCTGGCGGCGGAGACCCCAGCACTGCTGGTCGGCTTCGATCTGCTGCTCGGCCACCGGGGTGGCGCGCTGGTGTCGACGCCCCTGGCCGGTCGCCGCGCTCAGCTGGAGGAGTTTGCGGGCGCTTTCCTCGTCCCCGATGGCCCGGTCCGGCTCTCGCCGCACACGCTGGATGTGACGCGCGCGCAAGGCTGGCTGGCCGGCGGACGGGGCGGGCTGGACGGCGTCGTCGCGAAGCGCCTCGACCTGCCGTACCTGTCGGGGGAGCGCAGCGGCATGCGCAAGGTGAAGCGCTACCGCAGTGCGGATTGCGTGGTGGGCGGCATTCGGTGGAGCACAGCCGGCGACCAGATCGGATCCCTGCTGCTCGGACTCTACGAGGGAGATAACCTGCACCACGTGGGTTTCTGCTCGGGCTTCAACCGGGCCGCCCGCGCCGAGGCGACCGAGCAGGTGCGTCCTTTCCTGGGCGGGTCCGGCTTCAGCGGTCGTGCCCCGGGCGGGCCGAGCCGCTGGGCTACCGAGCGCTCCGCCGAATGGGTGCCGCTCCGCCCGGAGCTGGTCGTCGAAGTGGGGTACGACCACTTCTCCGAGGGTCGCTTCCGGCACGGCACCCGCTTCCTGCGCTGGCGCCCGGACAAGGCGGCGCGCCATTGTACTTTCGCTCAGCTCGGCAGCGGCGGGCGTTCCTCGCTGGCCCTGCTCGGCGAATGACATCGGGAAGGGGGACGCGCATGGCTCTGATGAAGGAGTTCCGGGAGTTCGCCGTCAAAGGCAACGTCGTCGACATGGCGGTGGGCATCATCATCGGGGGTGCCTTCGGCACGATCGTGAAGTCGCTGGTCGACGACGTGATCATGCCGCCGATCGGATTGCTGCTGGGAAATGTCGACTTCGCGAACCTGTTCTGGGTATTGAAGCCCGGTGAGGCCGCGGTACCGCCGTATGAGACGGTCGCTGCCGCCCACGAGGCCGGCGCCGTAACGATCAACTACGGCACCTTCATCAACAACATCGTCGCGTTCCTGATCGTCGCGTTCGCGGTGTTCCTGCTGATCCGCGCGATCAACCGGCTGCGGCGCGAAGAGCAGGTGGCGCCGGAAGCCCCGACCGACAAGGCGTGTCCGTTCTGCGCGACCGCCATCCCGATCGCGGCGTCCCGCTGCCCGCACTGCACCTCGCAGCTCGCCTGATGCTGGACGGCCGCCGCCGCGCGTGAGCGCGACGACGGCCGTCCGGAGTCGTGAAGCGTGCGCCGCGTGCGGCGACGCCCGCTTCGCCGGCCGCCCTAGCGCCCGTCGTTGTCCGCGTCGCCGGGCAGCTTGCGCTCCACCCGGTGCCAGGCGTCGCGCGCGGCCAGCTTCGCCTCGTCCCACTTGAGGTCGGCGCGGTCGCGGGTGCGGTTCTTCTCCCAGTCACGCGCGAGCTCGTCCTCGGCATTGCCCCAGTCGCGGTCCTGGTAGCGTGCGCGCGATTCCCACCCGAAGCGGTAGGCCGGCTGGTAGTACTCGTAGCCGCGCGCCTCGTCGGCATAGGGCCGCGTCCGCCAGTTGCTGCGCCAGTACTCGTCCTCCACGGTCGGGTTCACGGCCTCGCCCGCCGCGTGGCCGCCCGCGCCGCCGCCGATCGCGCCGATCGTGCCGCCGATCGCCGCCCCGACAGGGCCGCCCACGGCGCCACCGATCGCGGCACCGGCAGCCGCGCCGCCCGCAGCGCCGAGACCGGTACCGACCGGGTGGGAGCCCGGCTCCTTCGTGATCGGGTCGCGGTTCGCATCCGGCTCATCACCGCGCTCGCGGTCGCGCAGGTCCTCGTTGCGATCTTTCCGGTCCATATGATGCCTCCCGTTCGTGTCCGCAGAAACCATAAAGCACGAGCATTTGTGCAAGGGCTGAGCCAGCCGTTTCGAAGCGGTGGCGGAGAACGCTCACCGCCGGGGGGCTCGCCCACGCCACCGCACGACGGAGCGTGCGTCGCCGCTGGACCCGCCTTCCGGTCGGCGGTAGATTCCTCTCCTCGAGCATCCGCAATCCAACGTGGAGAACGGCCCGTGGCGGGGCACAGCAAGTGGGCGCAGATCAAGCGCAAGAAGGCCGTGAACGATGCGAAGCGCGGCCAGCATTTCACGAAGCTGATCCGTGAGATCACGGTGGCGGCCCGCGCCGGCGGCGGCGATCCGGGGCTCAACCCGCGCCTGCGGCTCGCGATCGACACGGCGAAGGCGGGCAACATGCCGGCGGAGAACATCGACCGCGCCATCAAGAAGGGCACGGGCGAGCTGGAGGGCGTCGAGTACCAGGAGATCACGTACGAGGGCTACGGTCCCGGCGGGATCGCGCTGCTGGTCGAGACCATGACTGACAACCCCAACCGCACGGTGTCCGAAGTGCGCTACGTGTTCAGCCGGCAGGGCGGCAATATGGGTACGAGCGGCTCCGTCGCCTGGCAGTTCGAGCGGCAGGGCCAGATCTACATCGATGCGACGCGCTACGACGAGGATGCCACGCTGCTGGCCGCGCTGGAGGCGGGCGCCGCCGATCTGCGCGCCGAGGGCGAGACGTACGTGATCACGACCGACCTGGGCACGTTCACGCAGGTGCAGGAGGAGCTCACGCGCGCCGGCATCGCCGTCGACAGCGCGGAGCTCGCCATGGTCCCGAAGAACACGCTCGCCGTGGCCGGCGACGACGCGCGCCGGCTGCTCAGGCTGATGGATGCGCTGGACGACCTCGACGACGTACAGAAGGTCTACTCGAACGCGGACATCGATGAGGCCGTGTTCGCCGAGGCCGGCGCATGATCGTGCTCGGGGTCGATCCCGGCGCCGCCACCACCGGCTACGGCGTCGTCGCTCGCCGGAGCGACGGCGCCGTGTCGCTTCTGGAATGCGGCGTGGTGCGGACCCAGAGCGGGCAGCCGCTCGCGTTGCGGCTGCGGCAGATCTACGAGGGTCTCCGCCACGTGCTGCTGCGCCACGCCGTCGAGGCAGTCGCGGTCGAGGGCGTGTTCTATGCGCGCAACGTGCACACCACGGTAGTGCTCGGCCACGCCCGCGGCGCCGCCCTGCTCGCGGCCGCCATGCACGATCTGCCGGTGGCCGAATACGCGCCCGCGGAGATCAAGCAGGCGATCGTCGGGACCGGCCGCGCCAGCAAGGAGCAGGTCCAGTTCATGGTGCAGCAGCTGCTGCGGCTGCGCACCCCCCCGCGGCCGAACGATGCCGCGGACGCAGTAGCGGTGGCGCTCTGCCACTGCAGTATCGGCGTGCTGCTGGAGCGCGTGCGCGCCGCCAGATCGTGATCAGCCGCGTGCGCGGGCGCCTCGTGCGCCGGGACATCGGCTCGGTCGAGATCATGACCGGGGGCGGGGTCGCCTACGAGCTGGAGATCCCGCTGGGCGTGTTCGAGCGGCTGCCGGCCGAGGGGACCGAGCTGGAACTGCGCACCTACCAGGTCGTGCGGGAGGACGCGGTGACGCTGTACGGCTTCATGGAAACGGCCGAGCGCGCCGTGTTCGCGAAACTGCTGAGCGCTTCGGGGGTGGGGCCGAAGCTGGCGCTCAATATCCTGTCGAGCCTGCCGCCCGAGCGGATCGTACGGGCCATCCTCGAGAAGGACATCGTGGCGCTCCGCCGCATTCCCGGCCTCGGGACCAAGAAAGCCGAGCGGCTCGTGCTCGAGCTGGCGGACCGGCTCGACGACGTGGCCGTGGCCGCGACCGGCGCCACCGCTGCCGCCGGCGCGCCGGCGGCTGAGCAAGCGGTGGGTGCCCTCGTCGCGCTCGGATACACTCAGGCCGAGGCGGCCGCCGCGGTGCGACGTGTGATCGATGAACGCGGCGGCGTCGAAGGCGTCGACCTGATCCGGGCCGCCCTGGCCGGCATCGCCACCCGCAAGTAGCAGCGCCCACCGGCAGTATTGCCGGCGGGCGCCTCGCTCACAGCCGCTGCCTAGTCGCGCAGCGCGCGGATCAGCTCTTCCTTGCTCATCGAGCTACGGCCCCGGATGTTGCGCTCCTTCGCCATGTTGTAGAGCTCGTCGCGGGTCCGCGTCTCATAATCGCGGTTCGGGTTGCCCGTGCCCTGCGTGGTACGATTCGGCGTCCGGCCCTCCTCGCGGCGGCCCTTGTTCACCGTGCGCGCCGCGATTTCCTGGGCCCGGTCCTCGTCCCGCCCGCGTTCCAGCTCGCTCTCCTTGATGTGCTCGTACTGGCGCTCGTCCTTCTCACTCCAGTTCGGCATGGCGACCTCCAGTTGCAGACATCCGCAAGGGCTGCAAGAGGGGTACCGCCACAGGCCGGGTCCGGTGGAATCAGGCGCGCTTCCAGGCGCGCCGGCGCTTACCAGGCGCATACCGCGCCGACGCTTACCAGGCGCATACCGCGCCAACGCTTACCAGGCGCATACCGCGCCGACGCTTACCAGGGGCGTACCGCGCCAGCGCCTACCAGGCGCGTGCCGTTACCACCCGCGTCTCGCGGGCCGCCAGCGTGAGCGCGCCCAGGTCGAGTACGCGGCCGTCCGCCAGCTGCACGCGCAGCACCTGGTCGCCCGCGGGCAGCCTCAGGCGTGCCACCCCGATGGCTCCGGGCAGGAGGTGCCAGCTGCGCGTATCGGCGCGCTCCAGCAGCACGTTGCCGGCGTTGCCCAGCGCGCCGACGATCTGGCCGAGCACCTCGTCCTTCTCCTCCGCTTTCCTCTCGGCCGCACGAGTGAGGGCGGCCTTCAGCGCGCCGCGCGCGATCGTCCGGGCGACGACGAGCGGCAGCTCGCGCTGGAAGTCGCGGAGCACGGCACTCGACACGTCCGCGAAGCGGGCGTTCGCGACCGTGTCGCCCGCCGCGGCCGTGACCGTGCCGCCGAACGGCACTCCCGACGTCCGTCGATAGGCCGGCCAGGCGACTCGCAGCAGGTACGGCACATCGTCGTCATCCTCGACGCAGCCGCGCCGGGACAGCGTGTTCGTGGCCGGCTGGACGTTGGTGGTCGAAACGGTCGTCTTGCCATCGGGCGCGGCGACCGTCGTCGTGGTCTTCCCGTCCGGGTCCGTGCTCGTCGTCGTCCTGGTGCCGTCGGGGCTCGTGACCGTGGTGGTCCGGGTCGTCGTGGTCCGGGTCGTGGTCAGGCCGGTACGCACCGTCTGCACGCGCGTGCTGTCCCCGGCACGCGTCGTGGTACCGGGCGGATCGCCGATCGCGATCGCCGGCTCGGTGCACCGCTCGTGATCGTGTCGCGCGACGACGGGATGCGCGGGCGCGCCCACGAACAGGCCGCCGTTTCGCGACCGGGGGCCATCCCAGCGCCGCGGCTGCGTGCTCGCCGTGGCGACGACGCGGTCGGAAATGAGCGTCGCGATCCCGAGCCGGTCATCGGCACTGCCCTCGCGCAGCGCGTGGATCTCTTCGGGTGCGAGCAGCACCATCAGGCCCTCTTCGACGCGGTGCGCGACGAACCCGGTCTCGATGAAGACCAGCACATCGGCGGAATCGCGAGGGGGCAGACGCAGTACGCTGTCGACGCCCGCGAAGCCGCCCGCCTGGCGGAAGGCGACGGCGGCATCGTTGCGCTCGCCGGCGGCCTGGAAGACGGCGCCGGCGAACACGCGCAGCGCGGCGTGCAGGCCGGCCTCGTCATCGGCCACGTCGTGCTCGTACTGCTCGAGCAGCGCGCTCAGGCGCCGCGCCTCGACCGCGGCCCCGGTGCGGTCCGGGAGTCGCAGATAGGCCAGCGCGGCGTAATAGGGGATGAGCAGGCGTTCCGTGCGCGGCGGCTCGTAGGGCAGCGCCCGATCGTTGCTCAGGAGCGAGAGGGCGGAGCGCGAAATGCTCTTGGTGGCGCGCTCCTCGCTCAGCAGCGCCGCCCGGTCGAGCAGGGCGGCCGACTCCCGGTAGCGGCCGGCGTAATAGGCGGCAACGCCGCCGTAGAGCGCGCGTAGCAGCTCGTCGCCGGGCGCGGTCTCGCCGTGCAGCAGGTCGGCCACGAATGCGGAGTCGGCGCGCCCCTGCACCAGCCGCTGGCGGAATCCGTCCTCGATGCGGGTCAGGCCGGAGGGCGCGATGTCGTAGGAGCGAAGCAGTCCGGCGCAGCCGCCCAGCAGGAGCGCGCCGGCGAGAACGAGCAGCGACGTCCCTCTGGCGACGTGTCCGGTAGGCTGCCCGCCCTCGCGCATGGTAGCGTTCCGATGAGGTTGGCTTCAGCGCTTCTCGAGCACGACGACGCGCTCGCGCGCGTGGGCGATCGCGTCGGCAAGATAGCCATAGGCGCGCCCGGTCGCCTCGATCTTCTCCAGCTCCAGCCGGTGCAGGAAGAGCTGGTAGCGGATCAGGGCCTCGATCGGGCGGAGCTGCTTGTCGAGTGTGGTCGCGATCCGGTAATCGATGCGCGGATCCTCGGGCGTCAGGATCGAAGCCCGGTCGTAGCGGTCGAGCGCATGCTGCAGGTCGCCGCGCGCCGTATAGTCGTCGCCCTCGCGCAGCAGCGCCTCGGCCAGACTGCGCGCCCGCCCGTCGGTCGTCGCATCCCCGGCATCCGCCACTACCCGCACGCCCTGCGCCTCGTGGTAGCTGTAGACCCGCACCCGGCCGTCGCGCAGCTGCACCATCGCCAGCTCGCCGACCGCATCACGGGGCGCGCTCCCGGCCGCGGCCGGCACCATCACGGTGGCGCCGCCGGCATCGCGCGTGCTCCAGGCCGCCTCGGTCGTGCGCGTCGCCGCCAGCACCTGTGCCTCGCTCATGCCCATCACCACCTCGCCGCGGCTGATCGCCTCGCAGATCGCCGGCGCACAGGTCGCGAGCGCGCTTGCGGCCACGTCATCGCGGCGCTGCTGCGACGCGGTCGCGTCTCGCTCCGTCTGCGCGCGCGCGGACTCGACGACGGCGTCACTGTCGGGGATCCGCTCGCCCTGGCGAATGACCGGTTGCTGGTGGACCTGGCGCGGCGCGCACGCCGCGAGCGTCAGCAGCAGGGGAATGAGCCTGGTGGCGTGCATGGGGCACCTCGGAAGCGTCGGGCGGCAGGGGCCGCCTCGGGACACGGGCCGCAGCGCGGCGGTTCGTGCTAGAAGTACGTCGCGCCGCCGGTTTCGTTCCTCGGTTCCCCGCGCACGCTTGCCCCGGGGACCGGGGTTGCCGCATCCTGAGACGAGCGTCCGGCGTGTCGCGCCGCCCGCAGAACCCACGCCTCTCACGAGGATCAAGTCTATGGATACCAGCAGGTTGCCGACGCGCAGACTGCGCATCTTCCTGCGCGATTTCCGCGTGGTCGAGGCCGAGGCCGGCTTCGCCGAAGGCCAGTCGCTCGCGACCTACTTCGGCAATCGTCGCACCTACCTGAACCTGCGCGCCACCGAGTGGGCCAGCACCAACGAGAAGATCGACCACGCCATGCTGCGCGTCGATCAGGTGCTCTACGTCGCGGCACCCGGTAACGACGTCCCGCTCACGACCGCGTCCGGGCCGACCCGCCTGGTCGAGATGCAGCTGGATGGCGGCCTCCGCGTCCGCGGCGGCCTGCTGCTCGGCGCGCGCCAGCGGCTGAGCGATGTGCTGGAGAGCGCCGGTGCGTTCATCCCGCTGACCGGTGCCCAGCTGTTGCGCAGCGGGCGGCCGCCGAAGGAGGTGAACGTCGAGCTCGGCGACATCGTGCTGAACCAGCTCGCGATCCAGACGGTCTGGGAGCTGGCCAAGCCGGCGCCGAAGCCGCGCTCGCGCGGACGGGCATCCGGGGACCCTGAGGGCGGGCGGGCCGACGACCTGGGCGGGCTTTGAGCCGCTGCGCCGGAAACGAGCGCGTCCATGTACGGGAGCAGCCGACCGCTGAGGTGATGACCACGCGCGCGCGGCCGATGAGTGGGTGGCAGCACGCCGGGCGCCCGGTTCGGCGCGGATGAGCGAGCGGCGCGGCCCGGGATCCGGACCGCGCCGCTCGGCGTCGGGGGTGCGGGGGCCTACAGCCGCGCCCCCGGACGCGTGATCAGCTTCTTGATCTTGTGCTGGCCGGTCCAGACCTTCTGGTTCGACTCGATGTCGACGAGCGTCGCGTCGATCTGGTAGAAGACCACCTTCTCGCGTCCCTGCTGGTCCTCGATCGCCTCGATCGTGCCCTGCAGCATGTAGCGCGCGCCCAGCTCCTGCGCCATCCGGTTGCGCGTGTCGGCTCGCGCGTTCTCCTGCTGGTCCGCCCGCTCGTCACGCACGTCGACACGCTCGTCCCGGCTCGCAACCACCCGCACCGAGCCGCTGTTCACGAAGGCGCGCTCCAGGTCGTTCAGGAACGTGCCGACCGCAATGTGCTCGCGGGTCCGGTTCTCGAAGCCGCCCACGATCACGGCCGGGGCTTGCCCGGCGTTCGTCTCCGTGTAGCGACGCAGCCACGGCTCCGTCAGGCTGGAGCGGATCAGCTCGTTGGCGACCAGCCGCGAGTCGGTGTCGTTCCAGCGGCCGGACAGGTCCGTGACCGCGGCCGGATCGATGCGGCTCACTTTCGTCGCACAGGCGGCGGGCACCAGCGCGAGCACGAGCAGCGCGGTGGTGCGGGCCAGGCGGCGGGTCTCGAGGGTCGGCATGGCAGGGCCTCCAGCGTCAGCGCCGGGTGTCGTTTGAGTACTGCTGGATTCGGCCGGTACTACACGGCCTGCGCGCGGAAGTTCGCGCCCCGGGTGCCGGGCCTCCGTCACCACGCCCATCCGACGATTGCAGGCCCGCGCCCGCGAGGCGATAATACCCCACCGGCCAGCGCTCTCCGGCGCTGGCCCGGTTTCCTCTGCCGAGCTGTCGATGCGATCCGAGATCACCACGCCGGAAGTCCTCACGGAGGAGAGCGCCGTCGAGCTGTCGCTCCGGCCGTACCGGCTGGCCGAGTTCATCGGCCAGCCCAAGGTGAAGGAAACGCTGCGGATCGCGATCGACGCCGCGCTGGGCCGCCGCGAGCCGCTCGACCACACGCTGTTCCACGGCCCGCCCGGGCTGGGCAAGACCACCCTGGCGATGCTCATGGCGCGGGAGCTGTCGGTCAACGTGAAGACCACCTCCGGACCCGTCCTCGAGAAGCCGGGCGACCTGGTGGGCATCCTCACGAACCTGCGTGAGGGCGACATCCTCTTCATCGACGAGATCCACCGGCTGCGCCCGATCGTGGAGGAATTCCTCTACCCGGCCATGGAGGACTACCGCATCGACATCCGGCTCTCCGAGGGCCCGAAGGCGCAGACCGTGACCATGCCCGTCGAGCGCTTCACGCTGGTCGGCGCGACTACCCGTTTCGGGCTGCTCACGCCGCCGATGCGGGCGCGCTTCGGAATCGTGCAGCGCCTCAACTTCTACTCACCGCAGGAGCTCGCCGTGATCGTCGCGCGCAGCGCGGAGATCATGGGCGTCGAGTGCACCGCCGACGGTGCGAACGAGCTGGCGCGCCGGGCCCGCGGCACGCCACGGGTCGCCAACCGGCTACTGCGCCGCGTGCGCGACTTCGCGCAGGTCCGCGCCGCGGGAGTGATCACCCAGGACGTGGCCGGGGAAGCGCTCGCCATGCTCGACGTGGACGAGTACGGCCTCGACGAAATGGACGCACGCATCCTGAAGACGATCATCGAGCACTTCGATGGGGGGCCGGTCGGGCTGAACACGCTGGCCGTCGCGGTCGGCGAGGACCCGGGCACGCTCGAGGAAGTCTACGAGCCGTTCCTGATCCAGAACGGGTTCCTGATGCGCTCGCCGCGCGGTCGCATCGCCACCAACAACGCGTACCGCCGCTTCGGCTTCACGCTGCCCGCCGAGCGGACCGCCGCGCCGGCGTCGCAGGTGCACCTCTTCGAGGCCTGAAGTGCAGCCACGGCCGGGCGGTGAGCTCGCCTGACTACCCCACCTCCGCGTTCGACTACGACCTGCCGCACCGGCTGATCGCCCGGCACCCCGCGCCCCGGCGCGACCAGAGCCGGCTGCTCGTGCTCGAGCGCGCCACCGGCGCCATCGCGCACCGACGCTTCCACGATCTCGGCCGGCTCATCCCCCCCGGCGACGTCCTGGTCCTGAACGAGACCCGCGTGCTGCCCGCGCGCCTGCTCGGCCGGCGCGCCGGCGGCGGGACGGCCGAGGTGCTGCTGCTGCGCGAGCTGTCCGCGGAGGAGCGCACCTGGGAGGCGCTGGTGCGGCCGGGCGGCCGCCTCCGCCCGGGACGCACCGTGCAGGTCGCCGAGGACTTCGCGGTCGAGGTCGGCGACGTGCTGCCCTACGGCGTGCGTCGGGTCCGCCTGCTCACCGCGCTGCCAGTGCGTGCCGCGCTCGAGCGCTACGGTCGCATGCCCCTGCCGCCCTACATCGATCGCGAGGTCGAACGCGCGGACGCGGAGCGCTACCAGACCGTGTTCGCGCGCCACGAGGGCTCGGTTGCTGCCCCCACCGCCGGCCTCCATTTTACGCCCGCGCTGCTCGGGGAGCTGGAGCGGCGCGGCGTGCACATCGTCCGAATCCTGCTGCACGTCGGCATGGGCACGTTCCGGCCCGTCGAGGTGGAGGACCCGGACGCACACGTGATGCACGAGGAGTGGTACCAGGTGCCGGCCGATGCCGCCGTCGCGATCGCCGCGGTGCGGGCCGCGGGCGGCCGGCTGTGGGCGGTGGGCACCACCGTCGCGCGCACGCTCGAGAGCGTCGCCGACGAGGCTGGCCACGTTCAGGCTGCCACCGGCTGGACGCGCCTCTTCATCCGGCCGGGGTACCGCTGGCGCGCCGTCGACCGCCTGATCACGAACTTCCACCTGCCGCGCTCGACGCTGCTCATGCTCGTGGCTGCCTTCGGCGGCTACCAGACCGTCATGACCGCCTACCGCGAGGCCATCGACCGCGAGTACCGCTTCTACTCGTACGGCGACGCCATGGTGCTGCTCTGATGTTCCGGTTCGAGGTCACCGCCCGCGATGGCGCCGCCCGCACCGGCCGCTTTCACCTGCCGAACGGCGTCGTGCATACGCCCGCGTTCATGCCGGTCGGCACGCAGGCGACCGTGAAGACGGCCACGCCGGAGGAAGTCGCCGGCATTGGCGCCGAGATCATCCTGGCCAACACCTACCACCTCTACCTCCGGCCCGGCCACGAGGTGGTGCGCGACCTCGGCGGGCTGCACGAGTTCATGCGCTGGCACCGCCCGGTGCTCACCGACTCGGGAGGATTCCAGGTCTTCAGCCTGGCGGCGCTGAACCGCATCAGCGACGAGGGCGTCGAGTTCCGGAGCCACCTGGACGGCTCACGCCACCTGTTCACGCCGGAGCGGGTCATGGAGATCCAGCGTGCGCTCGGCGCCGATGTCATCATGGCGTTCGATGAATGTCCGCCCGGCCAGTCGGGCCGGGATGTCGCCGAGCAGGCGCAGTGCCGCACGCTGTCCTGGCTGGAGCGCTGCCGCACGCGCTTCGCGGAGCTGGCCCGCGAGGACGGCCGGAGCGACGCTCAGACGCTGTTCCCGATCCTGCAGGGCTCGGTGTTCGCGGACCTGCGCCGGCAGGCGGCGCGCAGCACGCGCGCGCTCGGCGACTGGCACGGCTACGCGATCGGTGGTCTGTCCGTGGGTGAGCCGAAGCCGGCCATGTACGAGATGCTGGAGGTGGTCGAGCCGGAGCTGCCGGCGGACCGGCCCCGCTACCTGATGGGTGTCGGCTACCCGGAGGATCTGGTCGAAGCGATCCGGCGCGGCATCGACATGTTCGACTGCGTGGCGCCGACGCGCAACGGCCGGAACGGCGCGGCATGGGTATCAGGTGAGGGGCAGCTGAACCTGCGGGCCGCGCGATTCCGGCTCGATCGGGGCCCGCTCGACCCGGAGTGCGACTGCTACACGTGCCGCACCTTCACGCGCGCATATCTGCGCCACCTGACCGTGGCCGGCGAGGTACTGTCGCTGCGGCTGCTGTCGCTACACAACCTGCGCTTCCTGGTGCGGCTGGCGGAGGCGGCGCGCGTCGCGATCGGCGCGGGTAGGCTGGAGAGCTGGAGTGAGGAATGGCTGCGCGCCTTCCGGGCGCGCCGCCGCGAAACCGAAACGGAGAAGATCTGAGCCATGTGGAACGCACTCGCCGTGACCGCGATCCAGCAGGGCCCCGCCGGACGCACCGGCATGGTCATGGTCATCTACCTGTTGTCGTTCGGCCTGATCGCCTGGTTCCTGCTGATCCGCCCGCAGCGCAAGCTGCACGAGAAGCAGCAGGCCATGCTGGCCGCGATCAAGAAGGGCGACGAGGTGATGACCGAGGGCGGCATCATCGGCACCGTCGTGCACCTCGCCGAGGACCGCATCACGCTGCGCAGCGGCGAGAACACGCGGCTGGTCGTCGCCCGCATCAAGATCGCGAGGGTGCTCTCCGGTTCCGAGGCGGAGCGGGCGTGATGGCTGCACGGCAGGTGCTTCTGCTCGGGGATCCGGTGCTGCGTCAGCCGGCCGCACCGGTGGCGACGATCGGTGCCGAGACGAGGGCGCTCATCGCGGACATGTTCGACACCATGTACGCGGAGGAGGGCGTCGGGCTGGCCGCGCCGCAGGTGGGGGTGAGCGAGCGCATCATCGTGGTGGACCCGCACGAAGAGGGGGTAGCGCCGTTCGCGCTGGTCAACCCGGTGATCCGCGAGGCGAGCGCGGAGACCGACCGCGCCGAGGAAGGGTGCCTGAGCATTCCCGGCCTGAAGGAGCTGGTCGAGCGCTCGCTGCGCGTCGTCGTCGAGGGTCTCGACCCGCAGGGGACACCGGTCCGGCGCGAGGCCGAAGGCCTGCTCGCGCGCATCCTCCAGCACGAGATCGATCACATCGACGGCGTGCTCTTCCTGGACCGGGTGAGCCCGCTCAAGCGACGGCTGCTGCTCGAGCGCTGGAAGAAGCTGCGCGCATGAGAATCCTCTTCTGGGGGACTCCCGAATTCTCGGTACCGTCGCTGCGCGCGCTGCTCGGCGAGGGCCACGACGTGGTCGGCGTCGTGACCCAGCCGGACCGACCCGCCGGACGCGGACGCGGTGTGCGCCCGTCGCCCCTGAAGGCGGTCGCGCTCGACGAGGCGCTGCCCGTGCTCCAGCCGGAGCGCGCCCGCGGCGATGACTTCCTTGCCCAGCTGCGCGCGCTTGCGCCCGAGCTCTCCGTGGTCGTCGCGTTCGGCCAGATCCTGCCGACGGAAGTGCTCGAGCTGCCGCCGCTCGGATCGCTCAACCTGCACGCCTCGCTGCTGCCCGAGCTGCGCGGCGCCGCGCCCATCAACTACTCGATCCTGCTCGGCCACGAGCGCACCGGCGTCACGGTCATGCGCATGGTCGCGGCGCTGGATGCCGGTCCGATCCTGCACCAGGTCACAGAGCCGATCGGACCCGAGGAGACCGCCTCCGACCTGACCGCGCGCCTGAGCGAGATCGGTGCCGAGGCGCTCGTCGAGACGCTCGCCATGCTCGAGCTGAACGGCATCGCGGAGCGGCCCCAGGACGACGCGCTGGCGACGTACGCGCCCCGCCTTACCCGCGACAGCGCACGCGTGGACTGGACCCGGCCGGCGGCGGAAGTCGGACGGCTGATCCGGGCCATGGACGAACTGCCCGGCGCCTGGACGCGGTGGCGCGGCGAGGAGCTGAAGCTCTACCGCCCTGAGGTCGAGCCGGATCCGGTCGACGCCGCCGCTCCGGGTACCGTGCTGCGCACCACGCCCACGGACGCCGCCCAGGGCATGCTGGTGCGCTGTGCCGATGGCGCGGTGTGGATCCGCGAGGTCAAGCCGGCCGGCCGGCGCCGCATGGGCAGCGCCGAGTGGCTGCGGGGCCGGGGCGCCGCGGAGGGCGAGCGGCTGGAATGAGGCCGCCGCGGCTGCACATCGTCAGCGATGACGCGGTTGCGGCCGCGCCGGATTTCGCGGCGCGCGCGGCCGCGCTGCTCGATGCCGGCGGACGCGACGTCGCACTTCACCTGCGCGCCCCCGCGCTCACCACCCGCGCGCTGCACGAGCTGGCCGCGCCGCTCGCGGTGCAGGCGCTCCGGACCGGGGCCCGGCTGCAGATCAACGACCGCGTCGACGTGGCGCTGGCGGTCCGGTGCGGCGCGCACCTGGGTGTCCGCGGCATGCCGCTCCCGGCGGCGCGGCGCCTGCTGGACAATGCGCTGCTCGGCTTCAGCGCGCACACGCGGGAGGAGGTGCGGCTCGCGGAGCTGGAGGGAGCGGACTACGTCTTCCTGGGTACGATCTTCCCGAGCGAGACGCACCCCGCCCGCCCGCCCGCCGGGGTGGAGCTGGTGCGCCGCACCGTGCCTGGCGCGGGTCTGCCGGTGCTCGCGATCGGGGGCATCACCCCGGAACGCGTGTCCGAGGTTCGCGCGGCGGGCGCGTACGGGGTGGCGGTGATCCGTGGCATCTGGCGTGCCGGCGATCCGCTTGCCGCTCTGCGAGCGTATCTCGACGTGCTGGAAACCTGAAGGGAAGTTCTGATGCCGATGAACGTGACCGTGAACGGCGACCCGCGCAGCTTCGCGTCGGGGCTCAACGTGCGCGAGCTGCTCGAGGCGCTCGGGCTGCGGCCGCAGCAGGTCGTGGTCGAGCACAACCGCGAGATCCTGGACCGGGCGCGCTACGAGTCGACGCCCGTGGTGGAGGGAGATAGCTTGGAGCTGGTCCATTTCGTGGGGGGAGGATGAGCACAGTGCAGACTCCGCCGGAGCTCGGCGCGGATGCGCCGCTCGAGATCGCCGGCCGCCAGTTTCGCTCGCGCCTGATCGTCGGGACGGGCAAATACCGCAGCAACGACGACATGGTGCGCGCGATCGAAGCGTCCGGCGCGGAGATGGTGACGGTCGCGGTGCGTCGCGTCGATCTCGATCGCACGAAGGAAGAGGGTATCCTCCATCACCTCGATCCCGAGCACATCTTCCTGCTGCCCAACACGGCCGGCTGCTACACCGCCGAGGACGCGGTCCGCTACGCCCGGCTCGGGCGCGCGGCCGGGCTGAGCGACTGGGTCAAGCTGGAAGTGATCGGGGACCAGCGCACGCTGCTGCCGGATGTGTTCGCGACGCTGGAAGCGGCGCGCATTCTCGTGGCCGAGGGCTTCCGGGTGCTGGCGTACACGAACGAGGACGTGGTCACCGCGCTCCGCCTGGAGGATGCCGGCTGCAGCGCCGTCATGCCCCTGGCCAGCCCGATCGGCAGCGGCCTGGGACTCGTGAACCCGTACTTCATCCGCGAGATCAAGACCCGCCTGCAGTGTCCCGTCATCGTCGATGCCGGGGTCGGCACGGCGTCCGACGCGTGCGTCACCATGGAGCAGGGTGTCGACGGCATCCTGATGAACACGGCGCTGGCCGAGGCCGGCGATCCGGTGCGCATGGCGCACGCCATGCGCCTGGGCGTCGAGGCCGGGCGGCTCGCGTTCCTGGCCGGCCGCATGCCCCGTCGCGAGGTCGCCGTGCCCTCCTCGCCCACCGCCGGCATGCTCGCCTGAGGTGAGCGCCACGGCGGCCCGCCGGGCCGCGCTCGAGGTGTTGCGCGCGGTGCGCCGGGGCGACCTGGCGGACCGCGCACTCGTTCGCGCGCAGCAGGCACTCGAGGCGCGCGATCGCGCGCTGGTCCACGAGCTGGTCTTCGGTACACTCCGGTTGCAGGGCCGGATCGACCATGCGCTGGGCGCGTTCTCGAGCCGGCCGCTGGCGGATCTCGACGCGGACGTTCGCGATGCGCTCCGCCTGGGCGCCTACCAGCTGCTCGAGCTGGGGGGCGTGCCCCCCTACGCCGCCGTCTCGGAGACCGTGGAGCTGCTCAAGGGTGCCGCCCCGCGGGCCGCCGGCTTTGCGAACGCCGTGCTCCAGGCGCTGCACCGCGGTCGCGAAGCGCTTACCTTCCCCGCGCTCGCGGATGACCCCCTCGCGCACCTGGCGACCTGGGGATCGCATCCCGAATGGCTCGTCGCGCGCTGGCTCGGGAATTTCGGGCCGGCCGAGACGGCGGCGCTGGTGGCCGCCGACAACGAGCGACCCGAGCTGTTCCTGCGACTGCTGCGGGATGACGCGACGACGGGACTGGTCACGCTCGCCACGCATGGCGTGGCCGCGGTCGCGTCGCCGCTCGATCCGCAGCTCGTGCGCCTCGAGCGCGCGGTGGACGCCCTGGCCGCGTTGCGCGCCCTCCCTGCCGTGGTGCAGGATCCGGCGGCCGCGCTGGTGGTGCGTTACGCCACGGTGCCCTCCGACGCGGTCGTCGCCGACCTCTGCGCGGCGCCCGGCGGCAAGGCCATCGGCCTGGCGACTGGCGCGCACTACATGGCCGCGGCGGACCTCTCCCCGCGCCGGCTGCGGCGCGTGCGGGAGAACCTGGAACGGCTGGCGGGGCAGGGTATGGAGCTGCCGCTCGGACTGCTGGTGGCCGATGGGCGCGCGCCGGCGCTGCGACCCGTGGACGCGGTACTGCTCGATGCCCCGTGCACCGGCACCGGGACGCTGCGGCGGCACCCGGACGGCCGCTGGCGCATCGGTCCGCGCGATCTGGCCGCGCTCACGGCGCTGCAGCGCGAGCTGCTGGCCGCGGCCGCGCCGCTGGTGCGTCCGGGCGGATTGCTGATTTACGCGACGTGCTCACTCGAGCCTGAGGAGAACGAGGACCAGGTGGCGAGCTTTCTCGACGGAGCGCCGGAGTTCAGCATTGAAATGCCGGCGGTCGAGCTGCCGGGCCTGATCGATGCCCGGGGCATGCTGCGCGTGCTGCCGCAGCGCCACGGATGTGACGGGGCGTTCGCAGCGCGCCTGCGTCGGCGGCTACGATGATGCTCGGCGAATCGGTGCGTCGCCGGCAGCCGCAGCGCCGGCCGCGCGCCCGCGGCGCTCGCTCCTGGCGCCTCTGGCTGCCCGCGGTGCTCGCGGCCCTCGTCGTCCCCTTCGTGATCGGCTACGCCATGGCCGTCTTCGTGCTCTTTCCCGAGCCCAAGGTGGCGGGCGGCGGTATCGCCGTACCCGTGCTGGTCGGGCGCACGGCCGACGAGGCCGAGCGCGCCCTGTCGTCCGCGGGGCTGGGCCGCGCCGAAGTGCTCGAGCTGCCCCACCCGAATGCACCGGTCGGCCAGGTGCTCGCCCAGAGCCCGCTCCCCGGCCAGCAGCTGCCCGCCGGCGCCGACGTGCGGATCTCGGTGAGCGGAGGCCGGCCCCGCGTGCGCGTACCCGACGTGGCCGGCTTCTCGGCGCAGCGAGCCGAGCAGCTGCTGCGCAGCTTCGGCTTCGATGTCGTGGCCCGCGAGCAGGAGTCGGACGTGCCCGCCGGTCGCGTGATCGGCACCGACGTGCCCACGGGTACGGAGAGCGTGCTGCCGGCGACCGTCACTCTCTTCGTCAGCACCGGCCCGCCGCCGCCCCCGGAGCTGCCGCCGGAGGACACGCTGTCGGGCGGACCACCCACCTAGTCTCTCTGCTCCGACAGGTTATGTTACCGGATTCGGAACGACTTGCACCCCGATCTCCGGAACATGGCGGCAGTGCGGCGCAACTGGTGGATACGCATCACGGTCCTCGGCCTGGCCGGGGTGCTCGCGGCCCTCATCTGGATCAACCGTGAGCAGTTCGTGCCCGTCGAGAGCCGGGCTACCGTGCCCGATTACTCGATGCTCACGCTCGCGGGCGAGCCGCGCTCCATTTCCCACTATCGAGGCGACCCCATCCTGCTCAACGTCTGGGCGACGTGGTGTCCCCCGTGCGTCCGCGAGATGCCTGCGCTGCAGCGGCTGCACGAGGCGCTCGCACCGGAAGGTGTGCGCGTGGTCGCGGTGAGCGTGGACGCGCCGGAAGGCCGCGTGAACGGCTGGGGCCGCGCCGGCGGCAACGTCGAGCGCTTCGTTGCCCAGCACGAGCTGACGTTCGAGATCCTGCGCGATCCGAGCGGCGACATCGAGACTGCCTACGGCCTGGTCGGCCTGCCCACCACGTTCCTGATCGATCGCGACGGCCGGATCCGCGAGCGCGTCATCGGCTGGCGCGAGTGGGACCGCCCGGAAGTGATCGACCAGGTCCGCGAGTTGCTGGAGGACTGAGTGGCGAACCTGCTTTCCCGGCTCGCCAACAACTGGCAGCTGAAACTGCTCGCGCTCGCGCTCGCGTTCCTGTTCTGGGCTTCGCTGCGCCGGGACCAGCCCTACACGTACACGGTGCCGAACGTGCCCATCCAGGTCGTCAACAACGACCCGGACTGGGTGCTCGCCGAGCCGCCCGATCCCGCGTCCGCGGCCGTCACGTTCCAGGGCACGGGCGGAGACCTGCTCCAGGTCGCCAGCGAGGCGCCGCAGATCATGGTGCCGGTCGAGCGTGTCACCGACTCCACCGGCATGCAGGTGCTGCGTCCCGGCTGGGTACAGTTCGGGCAGCTGCCCGTCAGGGTCACCGACATCCGGCCGAACACGGTGCGGATCACGTTTGACCACCTCGGCGCCAAGCTGCTCCGCCTCGGTTACGAGCTGTCCGGCTCGCCCGCGCCCGGCTTCGAGCTGGCCGGCCCCCCGATCATCGATCCGCCCGCCGTGCGCGCCAGCGGTGGCGCCCGCCGGCTCGGCCGCATCGATTCGCTCACGCTGCACCTGAACCTCGACAACCGCAGCGGCGTCGACACGCTCGAGGTGCCGATCGATACGGTGGGCACCGGCATCGTCGTCTCGCCGCAGCGGGTCCGGGTCATCGTGCCGCTCCGCCCCGTGAGCGAGGCGGAGCGGATGGACGCGTCGCCGGCGCGCCCATGAGCGCTGGGCCGGTCGTGCTCGCGGTCGAGACGTCGTGCGACGAGACCTCCGCCGCGGTGCTGCGCGCGCCGCGCGAGCTGCTCGGCCACGTGATTCTCTCCCAGGACATCCATCGCATCTACGGCGGCGTCGTGCCGGAGCTCGCTTCGCGCGCCCACCTGCAGGCCATCGACGACGTGGTGGCCGGCGCGCTCACCGAGGCCGCCATGCCCCTCGCCGACATCGATGTCGTCGCGGCCACCGCCGGCCCCGGCCTGATCGGCGCGCTGCTGGTGGGACTCACCTGGGCCAAGGCCCTTGCCTGGGGGCTGGGCCGGCCGTTCGTGCCCGTCCACCACATGGAGGCGCACCTCTTCGCGACCGAGCTGGAGCACGCGGCCGCGCATCCGCCGTTCGTCGCGCTGCTCGTATCGGGCGGCCACACCCTGCTGATCTGGGTGCCCGAGTGGGGGACCTACGAGCTGCTCGGTGAGACCCGCGATGATGCGGCCGGCGAGGCGTTCGACAAGGTCGCGCGCATCCTGGGGCTCGGCTATCCGGGCGGGCCTGCCATTCAGAGTGCGGCGGCCGGTGCCGACCCGCGCCGCTTCGCGTTCCCACGCCCGATGCTGGCGCGCAACCAGCGGCCCGGCGACCCCGACTACTACGCATTCTCGTTCAGCGGCCTGAAGACCTCGGTGCTGACCCGCGTGCGCGAGCTGGAGGCGGCCGGCACGCTGCCCGCCGAACGGCCGCACCTGGCCGCATCGTTCCAGGCCGCGGTTGTGGATACGCTGGTCGCGAAGACGCTGCGCGCCGTGGCCCAGAAGCGCTGCCCGCGGGTCGTGCTCGGCGGCGGCGTCGCCGCCAGCAGGGCGCTGCGAGAGGGGCTGGCGGCCGCGCTCCCGGCCGAAGGCGAGCTGCACGCGCCGTCGCCGCGCCTGGCGACCGACAACGCGGCCATGATCGCGCGCGCCGCCCTGTTCCGGTTCGAGCGCGGCGAGGTGGCCGGGCTGGCGGCGACGGCGCGCGCCGACCTGCCGTTCCCCGGTCTGCAGCGCCGGCCGCCCGCGGGAGCGCCGGCATGAACATCCTGCACATCTCGGATCTGCACTTCGGACCGGCGTTCGTGCCGCACGTCGGCGAAGCGCTGCAGGAAGCCGCGATACAGCTCGACATCGATCTCATCGTCGCCAGCGGCGACTTCACGCAGCGCGCCCGCGCCGAGCAGTTCGCGGCCGCACGCGCGTTTCTCGACCGCCTGCCGCCGGTACCGATCGTGGTCACGCCCGGCAACCACGACGTGCCGCTCTACCGCATCTTCGAGCGGCTCTTCGATCCGTACCGACACTACCGCGCGCACATCCACACCGACCTCGACTACGCGCTCCGCCTCGACCGTGCGGTCGTCGTCTCGGTCAACACCACGGCGCCGCTCCGCCACATCGTGAACGGCCGGATCCAGGCCTGGCAGCTCGACTTCGTGGCCCGCGGCTTCGCGGATGCCCCGCCCGGGCTGCCCCGGATTCTGGTCGCGCACCACCACTTCGCGCCGGCCCCCGACTACGACCGACGACAGGTGATCCCCGGCGCAAAGCGCGCCATGGACCGGTTCGCGCAGCTCAACATCGATTTGATCCTCGGCGGCCACCTGCACCGGGCCTACATCGGCAACTCGCTCGACGTCTACCCGGGCCCGGACCGCGAGCAGGGTATCATCATCGTGCAGTCCGGCACCACCACCTCACGCCGCGGTCGCGCTCGCGAGCGCGAGAAGAACAGCTTCAACTACATCCGCGTCGGCGAGGACCGCATCCGCGTGACCCACTACATGCACTTCGGGGAGCTGAGCGGATTCGCACCGATCAGCCGGCACGTCTTTCCGCGCCCCGGCTCACACTGGCTGGCGGAAACCCGCGGCGAGCCGGAGGAAGGCATCGCGCTCGCACCGCCGCCCGGCGTGAGCGGGACTGAGCCATGACTGCAGCGCGCGCCGCCGCCGTCGGTCTGGCCGCCCTGCTCGCGGGGCCGGTGCTCGGCCCGGCGCCCGCCGCGGGGCAGCGCGGTTCGGACAGCGTCGAAGTACGTCGCATCGAGTTCGAGGGCAACGACAGCTTCGATGATGCGCTGCTGCGCACCGCCATTCTGGCGAGCGCGACCCGCTGCGTCAGCTCGGCACTGCTACCGGTCTGCTGGCTGGGCGGCGCGCTCGACCGCAAGTATTACGACCCGCGCATCTTCGCGGCCGATTCGTTCCGGGTGCGCCTGTTCTACTACCAGCGCGGTTTTCGGGAAGCGCAGATCGCACTCGACACGGTCCGCTCCGGTGCCGGCGTGACCGTGCAGTTCCGGATCGCCGAGGGCCGCCCCGTCGTCGTCCAGTCGGTGCACTTCGAGGGTGCCGAGGCCATGCCCGCCTCGCTGCTCCGCAACCTGTCGCTGCGCCCGGGCGAGCCGCTCAGCGAGCCGGCCTTCCAGGCGACCCGTGATACGCTCCGCGCCCGGCTCCAGGACCGCGGCTTCTATCACGCCGACGTGCTCGCGAACTACGACATCCTGCGCGCCGCGCCCTACGATGCGCGGGTCGAGTACCAGCTGCTGCCCGGGCCGGCCACCCGGTTCGGCGCGATCGAAGTGCGCGGCGCCAACCGGGTCGACAGCGCGCTCGTGCGTCGCATGCTCGCGTTCCGCACGGGCGACCCGTACAGTCGCCGGGCGCTGCTGCAGAGTCAGCGCAACCTGTTCGGCCTCGAGATCTTCCGGCACGCGGAGATCACGACGCTGCCCGCGGTGGCCGATACCGTCGTGCCCGTGCGGGTGCAGGTCAACGAGGGCGACCTGCACCGCGTCCGGTTCGGCATGGGCGTCAGCACCGCCGAGTTCCTGAACGCCGAGGGCCGGTGGACGAGTCGCAACTTCATGGGCGGACTCCGCCGCCTCGAGGTCCGCGGCCGCGTCACCAACCTGGTCTCCGAGCCGCTCGGCTCCGTGCGACCGCCCTTCGAGCGCTGCGCCGATATCTACTGCGACCTGAGCGGCTCGCTCAACGTCGACTTCGCCCAGCCGCGCTTCCTGGCTACCGGCAATACCTTCGGTGCCGGCACCTTTCTCGAGCGCGTCACCGTGCCGCAGGTCTACGTGCGCACCTCGGGTGGCGCCTACACATCGCTCAGCCGGACGCTCGGCCCCGGCACCGTGGTGGCCGTGGCCTACCGCCCGGAGCTGACCCGCCTCGAGTCGGCCGAGGAAGTCTTCTGCGTCAACTTCACGGCCTGCGAGGCCGAGGAGATCAGCGTGCTGCGCCGGCGCAACCGGCTCGCACCGCTGGCGCTGTCCCTGGCGCGCGAGCGTGCCAACAGCCTGTTCGCTCCGACCCGCGGCTACGCCCTGCGCATCGAGGGCGAGGTCGCGAGCGTGGTGAGCGGCTCGGAGTTCTCCTATTTCCGCCTGCTCGGCGAGGCGGTACGATATGGCGAGCCGTTCCGGGGCGTGGTCCTCGCCACGCGGCTGCGACCCGGCTGGGCGCGCGCGCTGGGCGCGCCCGGCGAAAACCTGGGGTTGCATCCGCAGAAGCGGTTCTTCGCGGGGGGGCCGAACAGCGTGCGCGGCTATGCGCAGTACCGGCTCGGGCCGAAGCTGCTCACCGTGGATGCCGCGCGCGTGCTCACCCGGCCCGATTCGCTGGGCGGCGCGCCCTGCACGCCCCAGGCGATCAATGGCGGCACCTGCGACCTGTCCGGGATCGCGGCCGATTATCCGGGCGAGCTGGATGAGCGGCCGGTCGGCGGCTCGGTGCTGATCGAGGGCAACGTCGAGGTCCGTGTGCCGCTCCTGCTCGAGCGGCTCCGCGGCGCGCTGTTCCTCGATTTCGGGCAGGTCTGGCGCACCCCCGGGGAGGTGCGGCTGAGGGAGATCGCCTGGTCCCCCGGCATCGGCGTACGTTATTTCAGCCCGATCGGCCCGATTCGCATCGACCTCGGCTACAACGCCCAGGGCGCCGAGCGGCTCTCGGTGCTGACCACCGAAGTCTGCGATGCGAGCCAGGACCCGTGCGGACCGATCGAGCCGGGACAGTCGTATAACACGCTGGCGAACCGGACCACGCTGCGACTGCAGCCGCAGGTGCTCTGGGATCCGTTCGACTCGTTCACGGACCGGCTGCAGATTCACTTCTCGATCGGACAGGCGTTCTAGGTGAGACGCGGCACCCGCATCGCGGCCTATATCGGGATCGGCGCCCTCGCGGGACTGATCCTCGCGTTCATCGCGATCCAGCTGATGACGCGCACGGACTGGGGCCACGAGCGGGCCCGGCGCTTTGCGCTCGCGTGGCTGGACGACCGCGTGCAGGGCAACGTCACGGTGAGCCGGATCAGCGGCAGCGGCCTGCTCCGCGGGCTCGTCCTCCACGGCGTAACCATCGTCGATGAGCGGGATCGCCGCTTCCTGCACGCCGACAGCATCGCTGCGAATTACAACTGGCGCACGCTGGTGAGCGGACAGATCGTGCTCGACCGCGTCGTGCTGTATGGCCCGGACGTACGTCTCGAGCAGCTGCCCGGCGACACCGCCTGGAACTACCAGTACATCTTCCGCGACACCACGCCCGACGATCCGGACCGGCCCCGCCGGCGCAGTCTGGTCATGTTCCACGACACCCGCGTCATCGGCGGCTCCGCGACCGTGCTCACGCCGGCCGGCCGCGATGGCACGATCGAGCCCGCCGACACCGCACGCTCCGTCATCGAGCGCCTGCCCGGCGGCTGGGCGAAGCAGATGCGCTTCGAGAACATCGACGCCGATCTGAGCCGCGTCATCTGGGAGTCACCGATCGAAGAGGGGCGGTTCTTCGAGATCCGCCGCGCCTCGGGTCGGGGCTATGTCTTTCGCGATCCCCTGGAGCTGCGCGACGCGCAGGGGCGCGTCGCGCTCCGCGACTCGACCGTCACCCTCGATTTCTCGCGCGTCGAGCTGCCCGCCACCCGTGCCGCCATCTACGGACACGTCGTGCAGGCACGCGGTCAGAACTACTACGACCTGCAGATCGACACGGACCGGTTTGCCTTCGCCGATCTGCAGTGGGTCTATCCGCAGCTGCCGGAGCAGGGCAGCGGCGCGGCGCGCCTGCGCATCCAGAGCCAGCGCGCGCAGGGCGGTACCCTGTGGTTCGCGGAGAACGCGCGCATCCGCACCGAGGGCACCAACGTGGCCGGCACGTTCGGCATCGTGACCGGCGACACCACCTACTTCACGCGCGTGGACCTGCGCGCCTCGCCGCTGGACGTCTCGCTGCTGGAACGGCTGCTGCCGGGTGGTCTGCCGGTCGAGGGACTGCTGGTCGGCACCGTCGAGGTGAAAGGTCCGCTCTCCGCGATCGAGACCGAGGGCGACCTCGAGCTCTCCACGCCGCGAGGTCGCTCCGGCGTGATCCGCTTTGCCGGAACGCTCGATGCCCGGCCGGGCCGCTATGGCGCGCGCCGCCTGCGTGCCGACCTGGCCGGCTTCGACCTGGCTCTGTTGAACGGCCTCGAGCCGGGACTCGATCTGGAGGGTGTGGTGAGCGGCCGGATCGAGGCGAGCGGTCGGCTCGCGCGCGATCTCAGCTTCACGGCCGACCTGCGACACCGGCAGACCGGCGGCGCCACCTCGGACCTGCTCGCGGATGGCATGCTCAGCGAGCGCGGCCGCCACGTGGACATCGAGGTGAACGCGCGCACGCTGGCGCTCTCCGAGCTCGCGCGCCGCTACCCCGCGCTGCAGGGGCTGGACGGATACGCGAGCGGTCCGATCCATCTCGTCGGCAACCTCGACGATCTCGCCCTCGACGCCGAGCTGGGCACGGCGGGCGGGCCGCTGCGATTGCAGGCGCGCCTCGCGCGGGGTGTCGACGGACCGCACTACGTCGGCGAAGCCAGCGCCGGGTCCTTCCAGATGCACGCGTTCTTCGAGCGTCTCCCGAATGCCAGCCTGAGCGGCGTGGTCGCGTTCGACCTCGCCGGCCGCTCCGCGGCCGACCTGGCCGGTACGCTGAACGTCACCCTGGACTCGGCCCGGATCGGGCGCCTGCCCGTACAGCGGTCGCGGCTGGCGGCGCGCTTCGGGGACGGACTGGTGCGCGTGGACACCGTCATGGTTCGTGCGACCGGCGCCGACCTGGACGGCAGCGGCACGCTCGGCCTGGTCGCGGGCCGCGACGGCGCGCTCCGGCTCCAGCTGGTGAGCGAGTCGCTCTCGCCGTGGGAGGCCAACCTGTTCAGCGGCTCGCCCGATCCCGACCGGCCCCGTCTCGCCGGCGGCGGACGCGGCCACGCGCTGCTCACGGGCTCGCTCGATTCGCTCGCGCTGTACGCGGAGGGCGAGCTGCATCACCTCGTTGCCGGGCCGCTGCGGCTCGCGCGTGCGTCCGGCACCGTGCGCGGCACCCGGTTGCTCGACGAGGACGGCCGCGGCCTGCGGCTCGAGGCCATCGCCGACTCGGCGGCCGCCTACGGCCACGTGCTGCGAGCCACCCGCCTCGAGCTGGCGCAGACCGGCACGTTCACCTCGCTCCTGCTGCACGGCGGCGACCCGGGCGTGGAACGGCTGCGGCTGCGTGCCGACGTCCTGAGCGAGGGCGGTACCACCGGCCTCGCGCTGCAGGAGCTTTCCCTCGGCGCGCAGCAGTCCTGGAGCCTTGCGGACACGGCGTTCGCGCGCGTCGATGCGAGCACCCTGCAGCTCGCCGGCCTCGAGCTGCGCGATGGGCAGGGAGCCGCGCTGCGTGCGGCCGGGATCCTGGGCTGGGCGGCGTCGGGGGCCGAGTCGCCGCCGGCGCTCGATTTCCGCGTCGAGCTGGACGGCGTGCCGTTCGCCGACCTGTTGCGCCTGACGCACCGCCCCGCGACCGCGGCCGGGCGCCTGGATGGCGGGCTGCGCTTCACCGGCAGCGCGCTCGACCCGATCATCGCGGGCGACCTGACCGGCACCGGTCTCGCCTGGAACGACATGCGCCTCGAGCGCGGCTTCGCGGAGCTGAGCTACGAGGCGGGCGCGGCCGAGCTGTTCTTCGAGGCCGAGCGCGATCGCCGCCGGATCCTGACGGGCGGTGGGCGCGCGCCCGTCGACTTGCGGCTCACGCCCCTGGCCGAGCGCCGGCTCGACGAGCCGCTCAGCCTGGTGCTGCATGCCGACAGCCTGCCCGCTGCTCAGGTGCTGCCGTTCCTGAGCGGATTCAGCGACGTGCGCGGCACCCTGCACGGCACGCTCCAGGCGATCGGGACGACGCTCGATCCCACGCTCTCGGGCGAGCTGCGCGCGCGCGGTGTGGCCGCCAGCTGGAGCGCGACCGGCGTCCGCTACGAGGATCTGAACGGCAGCTTCCGGCTGGTCTCGGACCGGCTCGTACAGGTGGAGGCCGAGGCGACCACGCGGGAGACGCGGCGCGGACTGCTGCAGCCGGGCGAAGTGGGCACCGGGCGGGTCACGGGCACACTCGACTTCACGCGCCTCGATGACCCCGCGCTCGACCTGAAGCTCGACGCCGACCGCGTGCTCGCGGCCCGGCGTCGCGATGTCGAGGGGATCATGACCGGCATCGTGCAGGTCGGCGGCAGCTATCGCGCGCCCGACGTCACCGCCACGCTGCGCGTCGACCGCGGCACGCTGTTCCTGGACGAGCTGTACCGCCAGTTCTTCGTGGTGCAGCTCGACAGCGCGCGCGTCTTCCAGCTGGTCGATACTTCGCTCGTGGCACGGCGCCGCGTGATCCCCATCGGCCGCAACCCGTTCCTCGAGAACCTGAACGTCCGCAACTCGCAGATCTCGGTGAGCGACTCGTGGCTGCGCGGCCAGGACCTGGACGTCGAGGTGCAGGGCGACCTCACGGTCGCGTTCGACCGGCGCGCTGACGACCTGCGGCTGAGCGGCACCCTGGACGTGGTGCGTGGCACGTACCAGCTGGTGTATCCGCCGCTCCAGGCCCGCCGCTTCCAGGTGCGCAACGGTACCATCGAGTTTCCCGGCACGCCCGGCATCGATCCGAACCTGGCCATCACGGCCACCTATCGCGGCCGCGCGCGCAACGAGACGCTCGACATCGTGGCCCAGGTCTCCGGTACGCTCCAGAACCCGCGCGTGCGACTGAGCAGCGACGAGGAGCCGCCCATCAGCGAATCGGACCTGGCCAGCTACCTGTTCTTCGGTGTCCCCACCTGGGAGGTGGGCAGCTTCATCAGCTCGCCGGGCGGCAGCGAAAGCGGCAGCGGTCTGACCGGCTTCGGGATGAACGTGTTCGCGCCCAGCCTGCTCGGCTACGCGTCCAGCGGTCTGCAGACGCTCGCGCAGAGCGCCGGCGTCCTCGATTACGTGAGCCTCACCACCGCCGAGGTCGCGACGGTACCGGGCCAGACGAACACGTCCGACTTCTTCTCGGGCACGCAGCTCGAGCTGGGCTGGTACCTGGGCGGCAGCGACGTGTACCTCGGCCTCTCGAAGCGGCTCGGTGCGAACGGTGGCGACCCGTCGGTGCGCCTGGAGTGGCAGCTCCAGCCGTTCACGCTGGAGCTCTTCAAGGAGGACCGCTTCGCCCGCAACGCACCCACGTTCGGCACCACGCAGGGCCAGTTCAGCCCGGTCTACGGCTTCTTCCTGTTCCGCGAGTGGGGGTACTGACGGCCGACGGCCGGCGGCGCCCGCGGATGCCACTGGATCGGCACCCGCACCCCGGGTATTTTCGGAGAGAACTCCCAACGCGAGGTGACCGCGAAATGCGCGTATTCATGCTGATGGCGGGGCTGACCGCTCTGCTCGTCGTGTTCGGCCAGGCGCTCTACGGCGGCGGTGGCGCCGCCATTTTCTTCATGCTCGCCGCGATCATGAACCTGCTCATGTACTGGTTCAGCGACCGCGTCGTGCTCAAGATGTATCGCGCCCGGGTGATCGAGCGGACCGATGCTCCGGAGCTCTACGACATGGTGGACCGGCTGCGCCAGCGCGCCGGACTGCCCATGCCGACCGTGGCCATCGCGCCCGCGGAGCAGCCCAACGCCTTCGCCACCGGCCGCAACGCCGAGAACGCCGTCGTCTGCTTCACGGCCGGGATCCTGAAGCTGGTGCAGCGTGACGAGCTGGAGGGCGTTACCGCGCACGAGCTCGCCCATATCAAGCACCGCCACATGCTGGTGGGCGCGCTGGCCGCGACCATGGCCGGAGCGATCGCGATGCTCGCCAACGTGGTCAAGTGGGGCGCCATCTTCGGCATGGGCGGCCGCGACAACAATGGGCAGAACCCGTTCGTGCTGCTCGCCGCCGCCATCGTCATGCCCATCGTCGCCATGGTGATCCAGTTCGCGATCAGCCGCCAGAACGAGTTCCAGGCCGACCGCACCGCGGCCGAGATCTCGGGCCAGCCGATGTCGCTCGCGAGCGCGCTGCAGCGGCTGGACGCGTACGCGCAGCGCATTCCCATGGCCGTCAATCCCGCGGCCGCGCACCTGGCCATCGTGAATCCCCTCGCCGGCGCGCGCGGCGGGTTCGTGAAGCTGTTCAGTACGCATCCCCCCACCGCGGAGCGCGTGGCCGCGCTGCAGGCGCTGGTGGACGGGGCGACCCGCTGAACGGCGTGACCCGGACGACACCCGGAGGTGCGGTCAGTCCTTACGATGGCCGCACTTTCATCATCGTCAATCCGGCGGCCGGCCAGGACGATCCGGCCCGTCAGCGCCGGCGCATCGGCGGGGCGTTCGCGTCACGTGGGGCGACCTTCGACCTGGAGACCACGCAATCCGTCGGTCATGCCCGCGCGCTCGCTCGCGAGGCCGCCGACTACGGCTACCGCGCGGTCTGCGTGGTGGGCGGCGACGGCACGATCGCCGAGGCGGCGAGCGGACTCGCCGGCAGCGACACGCCGCTCGCCATCATCCCCGCGGGTACCGCGAACCAGGTCGCCCTGAACCTCGGCCTGCCGCGCCAGCTGGAGCTGGCGGTCGACGTCGCCGTCTACGGCCGCCCCCAGCCGATCGACCTGGGACGCATCGACGACCGGTGGTTCGCCCTCGTCGCCGGCGCCGGCTACGACGCGGCGGTCATGGCCGCGGCGACGCGCGAGCTGAAGGCGCGGCTCGGCTTCGGCGCGTACGTATACGCCGCCCTCCGCGAGGCACTCACCGCGGTGCCGCGCCGGTTCCGCATCGTCGCCGATGGCAACGAGCTCGAGCTCGATGCGGTCACCGTCATGATCGGCAATGTCGCCCAGCTCTTCGCCCGCTGGATCCCGATGCGGATCTCGCTCGGACCCGCGCCCGCGAGCGCGTGGAACGACGGGCTCTTCGATGTGCTCGTGCTCACCACCCGACGCTTCCCCGAGTTCGCCGAGGCCGTGTGGCGGGCGAGCTCCGGCAACTTCGCGGTCAACAAGCGACTGCTGCACCTCCAGGCGCGCGAGATCACGGTCGAGGCCGATCCCCCGATCGCCGTCCAGATCGATGGTGACCCGGCCGGCATGACGCCCATGACGGCGCACGTGGTGCGCGACGCGCTGAGCGTGCTCGTGCCGATGTGAGCGCGGCGACCGCCGACGTGCGCACCCGCTTCCTGACCACCGCCGACGACGTTCGCATCGCGGTGCACGCCTGCGGCGCCGACGGTGCGCCGCGCGTCCTGCTCGTGCCCGGCACCTTCTCGAATTCGAGCTTCTGGTTCGGCACGCGCGGCACCGGTTTCGGCCGGTTCCTCGCCGATTCCGGCTACGAGGCCTGGAGCCTCGACCCGCGTGGCCACGGCGCCAGCGCCCGCCCGCCGCGCGGCGTGCGCTGGGACTTCGATGACTGGGCCCGTCACGACGTTGCCAGCGCGATCGGCGCCGCCGCCTCGGGCGGCAACCCCGTGGTCGTGGTCGGTCACTCGGCGGGCGGTGCGGCCGCGCTCGCCGCGCTCGCCGCCGAGCCCCGGCTGCGCGGGAAGGTGAGGTCCGCGATCATCCTGGCGACGCCTGGACCCTGGATCCTGCGCTGGCGTGCCCTTGCCGCCCGGGCCGCGCTCCTCGGCGCGCGCCTGCTGCCCCGCTTCCCGGCACGCCTGCTCCGGCTCGGTCCGGAGGATGAGCTGCCCGGTGTCATCGAGCAGTGGATGCGCTGGAACCTGGGCGGTCACTGGCGCGGCGATGATGGGACCGATTACACCGCCGCGCTCACCGGGCTGGAGCTGCCCATGCTGTTCGTGGCCGGCACGGGTGACCGCCTCTGGGCGCCGCCGGCGGCCTGCCGGGAGCTCTACGAGCAGGTCGGCTCGCGCGACAAGACGTTCCTGCTGTGCGGCACCCACGCGGGCTTCAGCGAGGATTTCGACCACGTCTCGCTCGTGGTCGGGCGGGCCGCTCGCCGGGAGGTCTGGCCGCTCGTCCGCAACTGGCTCGGCCGGCTGCCGCTGGCCGGCGCCTGAGCGATGGCCCCCTCCCGGGCAGCGGATCCGGGCGCTACCATTGAACGCTTTCGCGACTGTGAACCAGGACCAAGGAGACGGGCCGCATGCCCATGCCCGCAACCCAGATCCGCCGCGGCAACGTGATCATCTTCAACGGTGAGCCGCACCGCGTGATCGAGTTCGAGCACCGCACGCCGGGAAACCTGCGCGCGTTCATTCAGGCGAAGATGAAGAACCTGCGCAACGGCAGCACGCTCGAGCACAGGTTCCGTGCCGCCGATACGGTCGAGAAGGCCGAGATGTCGACGCACGAGCTGCAGTACCTCTACCACGACGGGCATCATTATCACTTCATGAACACGGCCACCTACGAGATGCTCGAGCTCGCGGACGAGGCGCTCGGCGATTCCGCCCAGTGGCTCACCGAGAACATGAACATCCTGGCGGAGTTCTACGAGGGCCGTCCGATCGGCATCGAGCTGCCCAGCTCCCTCGAGCTGGAGATCGTGCAGACCGAGCCGACCATGTCGGGCGCCACCAAGACGGCCATGACCAAGCCCGCGAAGCTCTCCAATGGTGTCACCGTGCAGGTGCCGTCGTTCGTGAACCAGGGCGAGCGCATCCGCGTCGACCCGCGCGAGAGCAAGTACCTGGAGCGCGCGAAATAGCGACGGGACGCGCGCCGAACGCCGCCGCAGCGACCGCGTAGGGCAGGGCCACACAGGGAGTTCGGCCCCGCCCTCACCCCGCCCCCACACCCGCCGTCCCTATCCCTGTCCCTATCCCTATCCCTTTCCTACTTTTCCCCGCGCCCGAGTCCTCCTCCCGAGGTGGTGCCATGAGGCGCAGCCCAACTGTGCGCAGCCCGATCCGGCCATTCCTGGCGACGTTCGCCCTCGCGCTCCTGACGTCGCTGCCGGCTTCGGCGCAGGAGCCCTATCGCAATCCGCCGCAGGCGGTGCTCGACGTACTGGATGCGCCGCCGCTCCCGAACGTGGCGGTCTCTCCGGATCGTAACTGGTTGCTCTTCGCCGATCGCGCGAGCATGCCCTCGATTGCGGAGCTGTCGGAGCCGATGCTGCGGCTCGCGGGCATGCGCATCAACCCGGCGACGAACGGTCCGTACGTGACGTCCCGTACGCTGGCGCTGCGCCTCAAGCGCATCGATACCGGATCGGAGCACCGCGTCACCGTTCCCGAAGGCGGCAACCTGGGCGTGCCGCAGTGGTCTCCCGACAACCGCCGCATCGCGTTCACGAACACGACCGGGGACGGCATCGAGCTCTGGGTCGCGGACGTCGCCACCGGCACGGCGAAGCGGGTGACGGGCGGGCGGCTGAACGGGGTGGCCGGCAGCTGCGAGTGGCTGCCGGACGGCGGGCGGCTGCTGTGTCCGTTCGTGGTGGATGGCCGCGGGCCGGCGCCCGCCGAGCCGCGCGTTCCAGCCGGACCTGCAATCCAGCAGTCGAGCGGGCGATCCGGCACGATCCGCACGTACCAGGACCTGCTGCGGAACCCGCACGACGAGCAGCTCTTCGACTACTACTTCACGTCGCAGCAGGCGCTCGTCGATGTCGAGACCGGTGAGCGAGTGCCGGTCGGCGCGCCGGTCGTCGCGCTGAGCACCAGCCTGGCGCCGGGCGGCGAGCACCTGCTGGTGACGCGTACCCTGCGGCCCTACTCGTACGTCCTGCCGGTGAGCGCGTTTCCGCTCGAGGTCGAAGTCTGGAACCTGCGCGGCGAGGTGGTCCACCGCGTCCACCGCCGCGGGCTGCTCGACAACCTGCCGGCGCAGTGGACGGTGACCGGGCCGCGCGCGATCAGCTGGCGGCCGCAACAGCCGGCCACGCTGGTCTGGGCGGAGGCGCTCGATGGCGGCAACCCGAAGGCGGAGGCCGAGCACCGTGATCGGGTGCTGATGCTGGCGGCGCCGTTTACCGGCGAGCCGGTCGAGATCGCGCGTACCGGCGAGCGCTTCGGCGCCATCCGCTGGAGCGAGGGGGCCGTGGCCATGATCAGCGACTACGAGCGCGCGAAGCGGTGGCAGCGCACCTGGCTGTTCCGCCCGGACGCGCCCGCCGACCCCTGGAAGCTGGTCTGGGAGCGCAACACCGAGGATGCCTACGGCGATCCCGGGACGCCGCTGCTCCGGCCCACGCCCAGGGGGGCGGTACTGCTTCAGCGCGGCGACTGGATCTACCTTTCGGGGGCGGGCGCGTCCGCCGAGGGCGACCGCCCGTTCCTCGATCGCCTCAACCTGACCACGCTCGAGACCGAGCGGCTCTGGCGGAGCGACGCCGACGCGTACGAGATGGTGGTCGCGCTGCTGGATGACGACGCGCGTCGCGTGCTCACCCGGCGCGAGACGCCGGTCGTGCCGGGCAACTACTTCCTGCGCGACCTGCGCACGGGGGGGCGCACCGCGCTCACCGAGTTCCGCGATCCGGCGCCGCAGCTGACCGGCATCAAGAAGGAGCTGGTCACCTACACCCGCAAGGACGGCGTACCGCTCAACGGCACGCTCTACCTGCCGCCGGACTACCGCCCGGGCACCCGGCTGCCGGTCGTGATCTGGGCCTATCCACGGGAGTTCGTCGACGCCGACGTGGCCGGGCAGGTGCGCGGCAGCAACAACCGCTTCACGTCGATCACCGGCGCATCCCACCTGTTCTTCCTGACCCAGGGCTACGCCGTCTTCGACGGGCCGAGCATGCCGATCATTGGCGGTGACACCGCGAACAACACCTACGTCGAGCAGCTGGTCGCGAGTGCCGAGGCGGCGGTGGACAAGATCGTCTCGCTCGGCGTCGCCGACCGAGACCGCATCGGCGTGGGCGGTCACAGCTACGGCGCGTTCATGACCGCCAACCTGCTCGCCCACAGCGACCTGTTCCGCGCCGGCATCGCGCGCAGCGGCGCGTACAATCGCAGCCTGACGCCGTTCGGCTTCCAGGCCGAGGAACGGCTGTTCTGGGAAGTGCCCGACCTGTACCAGCGCATGTCACCGTTCTGGTACGCACACCGGATTCAGGAGCCGATCCTGTTGATCCACGGGGAGGCCGACAACAACTCCGGCACATTCCCCATCCAGTCCGAGCGCATGTTCGCCGCGATCAAGGGCAACGGCGGTACCGTCCGCCTGGTCATGCTGCCGAACGAGAGCCACGGCTACGCCGCCGAGGAATCGGTCAAGCACGCCCTCCACGAGATGATCAGCTGGTTCGATCGGTACGTGAAGGACGCACCAGCGCGCGCTCCTGCGACGGACTAGCGCGGGGACCGTGCAGGGACGGCCGCGCCGGCCGGCCGTCCCTGTCCCGCTACGGCGCCCTCGCCGTGTAGCTGTCGATCTGCCGGCTGCCGGCAGCGGAATGGCGGCGCCCCCCGCCGGGTCCCCGCCCACCACGTAGATACGATCACGGAACACGACCGCGCGCGCGTAGTTGCGGGCGGTAGGAAGCCCGCTCGCGCGCAGCCACCGACGAGTGAGCGGATCGAGACGGAGCACGTCGGCCAGCCGTCGCCCGGCGCGCCTGTGACTCGCCCCCGAACACGTGGATCGCGCCGTCGTAGAGGACGGCGCCCGCGGTGCCGCGCGGCTCGATGGACGGGCCCGGGATCCATGCGTCCCGGGCGGCATCGTAGCGGTAGACGTCGCCGAAATCCGAGGGGCCGCTCCGACCGCCGATCGACCAGATGTCCGCACCCACGAGCACGCCCGCAGGGCTTCCGAGGGAGCGGGCAGCGGCCGGCGCGGCGACCAGGCGTCGCGCCCCGGGTCCAATCGTTTCCGACCCCGGCAGGATGGCCGGCCCGCGGCGCCCCCGGCCACGATCGCGGTGCGAGCGCAGGCCAGGCGCCGCAGACGGTCCCCCGCGGCGGGATCACCGGTCGGGCGGCGATTGGCACGGGCGCCCGCCCGCCGGGTACATTTCCCGCCTGTCCAGCAGAGTCGAGGTATGGAAGAGAAGCTGATCGTTCGTGGTGCCCGCGAGCACAACCTCCGCAACATCGATGTCGAGATCCCGCGCGACCGGCTGGTCGTGATCACCGGCCTGTCCGGGTCCGGCAAGTCTTCGCTCGCCTTCGATACCATCTATGCCGAGGGCCAGCGCCGCTACGTGGAGTCGCTGTCGGCCTACGCGCGCCAGTTCCTCGGCATCATGGAGAAGCCCGATGTCGACGTGATCGAGGGACTCTCCCCCGCCATCTCCATCGAGCAGAAGACGACCGGCCGCAACCCGCGCTCGACCGTGGGCACCGTGACCGAGATCTACGATTACCTGCGCCTGCTCTGGGCGCGCGTCGGCGTGCCGCACTGCACGGACTGCGGCCAGCCGGTGCGCCGCCAGTCGGCGACCCAGATCGTCGATCAGATCCTGGCGTGGCCGGAGGGCGTGCGCATCGAGGTGCTCGCGCCGCTCGTGCGCGGTCGCAAGGGCGAGTTCCGCGAGCTGTTCGAGGAAGCGCGCAAGAAGGGCTTCGTCCGCGTGCGCGTGGACGGCGAGACCTACGATCTGTCCGCGCCCCCCAAGCTGAATCGCAACCAGAACCACGACGTCTCCATCGTCGTCGACCGGCTCGTGATCCGCGCCGACGACCGCGCGCGCCTGGCCGACTCGCTGGAGACCGCGCTGCGCACCGCGAACGGCATCGCCGAGGTGGTCGAACACGCGGGCGAGCCGAGGACGCACGTGTTCAGTGAGCGCTACGCCTGCGTCCACTGCGGCACGAGCATCGCCGAGCTGGAGCCGCGCCAGTTCTCGTTCAACTCCCCGTACGGTGCCTGCGACTCGTGCGGCGGCCTCGGGACCCGGCGCGAGGTGAGTCCGGAGCTGGTCATCGGGGATCCCATCATCTCGATCCTGGAGGGGGTGGTGCTCCCCTGGGGCGAGCCGACCGGGCACCTGCGCAAGAGCGTGATCCCGGGACTCGCGCAGCACTACGGCTTCGACCCGAACCGACCCTGGGGCGAGCTGCCCGAGAAGGTGCGTAACGGGATCCTCTTCGGCAGCGGCCGCACCAGGATCAGGTTCCCGTACCGCACCGGCGGCACCAGCAGCACGTACGCCGAGCCGTGGGAAGGCGTGGTCGGCAACGTGATGCGCCGCTACGAGGAGTCGTCTTCCGAGATGGTGCGCGAGCAGCTCGAGGCGTACATGACCACGCTCGCCTGCCGCACCTGCGGGGGCGCCCGGCTGAAGGCGGAGAGCCTCGCCGTCACGGTCGCCGGGCGCTCGATCGGCGACGCCGTCGCCAGCAGCATCAGCGAAGCGTTCACCTTCTTCTCGGAGCTGTCCGCCTCGCCCAGCCTCCCGCAGGAGATCGCCGGGCCGGTGCTGAAGGAGGTGCGCGAGCGCCTGCAATTCCTGGTCAACGTCGGCCTCGAGTACCTCACCCTCGGCCGCAGCGCGGAAACCCTGTCGGGCGGGGAAGCGCAGCGGATTCGCCTGGCGACCCAGATCGGCAGCCGGCTCGTTGGTGTGCTCTACATCCTGGACGAGCCCTCCATCGGGCTGCACCAGCGCGACAACGAGCGGCTGCTCGCCACGCTGCGGCAGCTCCGCGACCTGGGCAACACGGTGCTCGTCGTCGAGCACGACCAGGAGACGATCCTGGCCGCGGACTACATCATCGATCTGGGTCCCGGCGCCGGCCGCCACGGCGGCGAGGTGGTGGCTCAGGGCTCGCTCGAGCAGGTGCTCCGCTCGGAGCGCTCGCTCACGGCCGCGTACCTGCGCCACGAGCGCGAGATCGCCATCCCCCGAGCGCGGCGCGCGCGCGACCCGCGGCGCGTGCTGCGCCTGCGCGGCGCGCGCCAGCACAACCTGCAGCAGCTGGACGTCGAGTTCCCGCTCGGCACGTTCACCTGCGTCACCGGCGTGAGCGGCTCCGGCAAGAGTACGCTCGTCAACGACATCCTTTATGCGGCGCTCGCCCGCCACTTCTACGGCGCCCGGCTGCTGCCGGGGCTGCACTCGGGGATCGACGGGATCGAGCTGATCGACAAGGTGGTCGACATCGACCAGTCGCCGATCGGGCGCACCCCGCGCTCCAATCCGGCCACGTACACCGGCCTCTTCACGCCCATCCGCAGCCTGTTCGCGGAGCTGCCCGAGTCGAAGATCCGCGGCTACGCGCCCGGACGCTTCTCGTTCAACGTGAAGGGCGGGCGCTGTGAGGCCTGCCAGGGTGACGGGTTGATCAAGATCGAGATGCACTTCCTGCCCGATGTCTACGTGCCCTGCGACGTGTGCCGGGGCCGGCGCTACAACCGCGAGACGCTCGAGGTGTTCTATCGGGGACGTACCATTGCCGACGTCCTGGACATGACCGTCGCGGAGGCGCTCGAGTTCTTCGATCCGGTGCCCTCGATCAAGCAGAAGCTGCAGACACTCAACGATGTCGGCCTGGGCTACATCCACCTGGGCCAGTCGGCCACCACCCTCTCCGGCGGCGAGGCCCAGCGCGTCAAGCTCGCGACGGAGCTCTCGCGCCGCGATACCGGCAGCACGTTCTACATCCTCGACGAGCCCACGACCGGGCTCCACTTCGAGGACGTGCGCATGCTGCTCGACGTGCTGCACCGGCTCGTGGACCGCGGCAACACCGTGATCGTGATCGAGCACAACCTGGAGGTGGTCAAGACCGCCGACTGGATTCTCGACCTGGGCCCCGAGGGCGGCGACGCGGGCGGTCGCCTGGTCGCGGCGGGCACCCCGGAGCAGGTGGCCGCCAACCCCGTTTCGCACACCGGCCGCTTCCTCGGCGAGATGCTCGGCCTGGCCCCGGTCGGCTGAGTCGCCGCCCGGCCGCACGGAGGCCGGGCGGCGTCGAGCGCGGTGGCCGGGCGGCGCCGACACTGCCGTGCCGCGCCGAGAGCGGTGGCGAGAGAAGCCGAGCGCCTGCGAGCAGCAGGGGGAGAGACGGAGCAGCCGTGCTGGGGGCGGCGCCCGGCGCGGTCCGCCCGGCCGTTCCGTTCCCTCGCCTTCGCCCGGCCCTCGCCGTCGGGCGCGCAGCGCCCGAAACACAGCCGTGCCGAAATCGTAGGGCGATGGTAAGTTACTGGACCCGAAGCAGACCACCGGCAACCGGGCATGCGATGATGACACGGGAAGATTTCGAGAGCTACATGCTGCGGCTGGGCGTCGAGTACGAGGAGGTCGATGACGGCATGTGGGTGATCAACGCGGGCGAGACGGGCACCCAGATCGTGGTGAGTCACGCCCCGCCGCTGGCCTTGCTGCGGCTCAAGGTGATGACTCTCCCCGAGGGCAGCGACGAGCGCTGCACGTCGCTCTACCGGCGCCTGCTGGAGCTGAACGCCACCGACATCGTGCACGGCGCTTATGGCATCGAGGGCAACGAGGTCGTGCTCTCCGACGCGCTCGACCTGGAGGACCTCGATTTCGGCGAACTGCGTAACTCCTACGAGAGCCTGGCCCTGGCCGCGTCGAGCCATACGCCGAAGCTGATGGAGCTCGTGGCCGTCGCCCAGGGAGGATGACGATGGGGATCTTCGACAAGTTGCGGATGCTGATCCGCTCGAACATCAATGACGCCATCGCGAAGGCGGAGAATCCTGAGAAGATGCTCAACCAGGTGCTCATCGACATGCGTGAGCAGCTGGCGAAGGCGAAGCAGGAGGTCGCGGTCGCGATCGCGGACGAGCGCAAGCTGAAGGCGCAGCTGGAGGAGGAGCAGAAGCTCTCCGGCGACTGGGAGCACCGCGCGATGCTGGCGGTGCGCGAGGGGCGCGACGATCTGGCCAAGCAGGCTTTGCTGCGGCAGTCGGAGCATGCCGAGCGCGCCATCGCGCTGGCCGAGACCTGGCAGAAGCAGTCGTACGAGACCGAGCGCCTGAAGGAGTCGCTGCGCCAGCTCAACGACAAGATCGAGGAGGCGAAGCGGAAGCGGAACCTGCTGATCGCAAAGCAGAAGCGGGCGCAGGCGCAGAAGCGGATCCACGAGACCATGGCGGGGCTGAACGACCGCTCGGCGTTCGAGGTCTTCGACCGCATGGCGGAGAAGATCGAGGAGACGGAGCGGCGCGCGCTGGCGTCGGCCGAGGTGGCGGAGGTGCTGTCCGGCGATACGCTCGAGCAGCAGTTCGCGCAACTCAAGCCGGCCGAGGAATCCGTGGAGTTCCGACTGCTGCAGCTGAAGGAGAAGATGGGGCTGCCCTCCGGCGGTGCCGGGCGGGCCGCGCTGCCGGGCGGGACGTCGCCGGAGCAGGCGGCGGGCGGCGGCCCGCGGCAGGTCGGCCCCGGCGTGACCCCCGAAGGCCACGTCGTGCGCGAGGCGGAAATCGAAGACGAGGCGTAGCCCATGAACCGAAGGCCGTACGGTGTGCTGATCGCTACGGTCTTCGCGCTCCTCCTGCTGCTGTTCCTCTACAGCATCGCGGAGGTCCTGCTACTTCTCTTCATCGCGATCCTGTTCTCGGTATATCTGAGCGCGATCACGGATGCGCTGCAGCGGCGCCTGGGGCTTCCCCGGCCGCTCGGCCTCGTGATCGCGTTGCTCGTTACCGCCATCGGTGCCGGCGGCCTGCTGTTCCTCATGGTGCCGCCCGTCCTCGCGCAGACCCAGGAGCTGCTGCGGGTGCTGCCCGCCCAGCTGATGGTCTGGGAGTCGCAGCTGCGCGAGCTCGCACTGCGCAACAGCTTCGTCGCCCAGCTGCTCGGCGACCTGCCCGCCGGCGAGAGCTATGTCGGCAAGGCGGTCGGCGATGTGGGTGCGTACTTCCGGGGGGTCGTTCCCTACCTGCTCAACGGCGTCCAGTTCACGATCCATTTCATCAGCGTGCTGGTGATGGGGATCTATCTCGCGCTCCGCCCCACCATGTACCGCGAGGGCTTCATTCTGCTCGCGCCGCCCGTGCACCGCGAGCTGGTCCGCGACATCCTCTCGGACCTGGGACGCACCCTGCGCGCCTGGATCGTCGGGCAGCTGCTGGCGATGTTCGTGCTTGGCGCCCTGACCTGGGTCGGGCTCGAGCTGCTCGGCGTTCCCTACGCACTCGCGTTCGGCGTGTTCACGGGCGCGGTCGCGATCGTGCCGTTCTTCGGCACGCTCGTCTCCACGCTCCTGCCCGCCTTCTTCGTGCTCGGAGCGGGCGGCGTGCTGCAGGCGTTCTGGGTCATCATGCTGGGCGTGGGCGTGCACCTCTTCGAGGCGAACATCGTCGCGCCCATGATCATGGAGCGGCAGGTGCACCTGCCGGCGGTCCTGTCGATCCTGAGCGTCCTGATCATGGCCCACCTGCTGCACCTGGTCGGCCTGCTGGTTGCCGTGCCGGTGCTCGCGGTGGCCATGGTGATCACCCGCCGGGTCTACGTGCATCGCCTGCTCGAGGGGCGCGGGTTCCGGCGGGCGATCCGGGATCGGCCCATCGAGCTCCAGCTTCCCGGCGATGCCGCGGTGCTGGTCCATCCGCTCGCGCTCGAGAAGACCATTCCCGCGCTGCTCGAGCACTAGCCGACTCGCCTAGCCCCGCGGCCGCCGGAGCTCCTGCCGCTCGGTGCCACCGCACCGGCGTGTCTCTCCGGCAGGGTGGCGTCCGCAGGCGCTCTCGGTCAGAGGCGCGGTGCGGCGAGCTGCCGGACGCGTCCTCCAGTGATCTCGAAGAGCACCTCGCTCCCCGCACTGACACCCGCCTGCACCGTGAGCCGGGCGGGCCGGCCGACCCTCAGGATGGTCGCGGCGGATCCATCGTCGCCGCGTGCATGCAGGTAGCGACCGTTCGCATCGATCGTGTCGCGCGCAGCACTCGCCGTGAGGTCACCAACGTCCACCACCTCGCCGTCGCCGCCGTTCCAGTCGATGGCCACGTCGGCCCGGTACGTGGCGCCGCCCGCCAGGACCACCGTGCCTTCGCGAATCAGCAGGTCGTGGACCGCGCGTCCGTTCTCGGGGAGCCGACGATACCAGGTCGGGGTCCCGGTCCGCTCCGCGCCGGCCGCGATGGCGTCGAGCGCTTCCACCAGGGCGACGAAGTTCACGGCCCGCAACCAGCGCTTGGTCGGATCGTCTCCCCAGCCGCCCGACTCGATCAGGACCGTGCCGACGCCCCACTGCGCCATCAGGTCGCCGAACGCGCGGGGGTTGAAGGAGTCGTCGTAGCGAGTGATGTGTCCGCCGACGAGCGGCTCCAGCGCGCGACCGAGCCGGTCGGTGAGCCGCTGGGCCGCCTCCCAGCGCGGGGTCATGCGCCCACTGCCATCGGGTGGCGGCGCGAGCAGCGAGATCGCCGCCAGCCGATCGCTCTCGCCGACCCGCGTGCGCGGGTTCTGGTCGTGGAGATTGAAGCCGTACGCCGGCCGGTAGCGCTCCTGAAGCGATTTCAGGATCGCACCCTCCGGCGTGACCCGGCCGCGCGCGTCGCGGTTGATGTCGATGCCGAACAGGCTGCGTCGCTGGTGGCGCTCGGCGCCGTCCGGATTGAGCATCGGCACCATCAGCACGGTGAGCTGCTCGCGCCACTCGCGGGCCCGGTCCGAGTCGGGCTCCCGCGCGAGGTAGCCGAGCAGGTCCGCCAGGGCCCGGGTCGCGGTGGTCTCATCGCCGTGCATCTGCGACCAGAGCAGTACCGGCGTGCTGCCCCGGCCGTAGCGGATCAGCTCGATCGCACGCCCTTCTGCCGATTTGCCGAGCGGCTCGCGCACCAGGTGGGGCGCGCCGCGCAGGATCGGATCGAGCGTCTGCCACAGCTCGTCGTGGGCGAGGCGCGGCTCGACGAAGGCGGGCAGGCGGTGGCGCTCGTACAACTCGAGCAGGGCCGCGGTGCGCGCGGGGAGGGCGAGCCGGAGCGTCCCCTCCGGCCCGAGCGCGTCCCAGGCGAGCCGGCCGATGTCGGCGCCGGCGCGTCGCGCCGCGTCGCGGTCGCTCGCCCCGCGCGAGAGCACCACGATCACGAACGGCGGCGCTCCCTCGGGCAGCACGATGCCCCCGTCGTGCTGGATGCCGGTGATCCAGCCGGTCTTGTGGGCGAAGCGCGTACCCGCGGGTAGCCCGGCCGGTATCATGTCGTCGAATTCCTGCTCACCCAGGATGCGCAGTGCGTCATCGCAGGAGGCGGCCGTGAGCAGCTCGCACCGGGCGAGTCCCGCGAGCAGCCGCGCGTATCCGGCCGCATCGGTGGTGTTGTTGAGACCGGCCGCGAAGGCGGGCCCGTCCTCCACCCCGCGCCGCACACTCATGCCCGTCCCTCCGAGCCGCTCCACGGTGTGCTGCACGTTGAGCGGTCCGAGCAGCTCGATCAGGTTGTTCGCCGCGAGGTTCGAGGAGCGCACGATCATGCGGCGCGCCAGCTCCCGCAGCGGCAGCGTCTGACCGACCCGCGCGTAGAGATCGCTCTCGCTGTCATCAGCCACATCCAGCGAGTAGAAGTGGCTGCTGTCGGCAATGCTGCGGAAGCGGTTGCGCACGGCGACCGGATCCTCGAGACGGAGCAGCCCGGCATCGACCTGCCGGTAGAGCTCGTAGAGTACCGGTACTTTCATCGTGCTGGCCGCGTGCAGCACCAGCCGTTCGTTGTGGCTGGCGCGCCGGCCGGTGCGCACATCGAGGATGACGACGCCGTACTCGCCCTGCTCCCGCGCGAGCCGCGCGGCAACCGCTCGCTGCAGGGGTGCCAGGTCGGGTTCGACGGTCGGCGCGCCGGCCGGCGATGCCGCCGGGCGCGCGACCTCGGCACGCGGCGCGCAGGATGCGAGCGAGATTGCGGCGAGCAGGCCGCGCAGCAGCACCGGGTGGTTCATCACAACCTCACGGCGGGCGGGGCAGGGTGCGGGACACGGGCCCGGATCCGACGCGCCGCCGATTGCCCGCTCCGGCGGTGGGGCCTAGCTTTGAAGACGAGTTCCCGCTGGATTTTACGAGGTCCGATGGGCATGAGGCTGGACCTTCCGGCGCGTCCCCGCAAGGTCGCGCACCGCGCCCCCGCCCGGCGCTGCCGCGGCAGCGTGGGCGGGGCGGCCCGTGTCCTGGTCCTCGCGCTCCTCGTGCTCGCCGGCTGCGCCCCCCGCGCAGTGCGCACCGGCCGGGATCCATCCGGTGAGGATGCACGGGCCTGGGCCGCGCAGTCGCTCGCCCGCCTTTCCCTCGAGCAGAAGGTCGGTCAGCTCATCGTGCCGTCGCTGCCGGGCGGCTTCGCGAATGCGCGCAGCACGGACCTGCGCGAAGCGGAGCGCCTGGCGCGCGTGCTCGGGGTGGGCGGATTCGTCGTCGGCCCCGGCCCGCCTCTCGAGACTGCGGCGAAGCTGAATGCGCTCCAGCGCGCGGCCGACCTGCCCCTGTTGATTGCGGCCGATCACGACGGTGTAAGTGGCGGCGTGCTGCACGCGGCGGCCACACCGGCGGGCCCGGAATACGGTACGCTCTTCCCGGGCAACATGGGGCTCGCTGCGTCCGCATTGCCGCTCCACGCGGAACTGGCAGGCAAGGTCGCCGCTCGCGAGGCGCGCGCGGTCGGCATCCACTGGCTGCTCGGGCCGATCGTCGAGCTGGCCGACGCCGAGGGCGACGTCCTTCGCCAGCCGGGCGCATTCAGCGACGATCCGGCCGTGGTTATCCGCTTCGCGGGCGCCTTCGTACGTGGGGCCCGGAGCGCGGGCGTGCTGGCCACGCTTCGACGATTCCCCGGCGCCGCGTCCGCGACGGCCGACGCCGGTGCCGGCGGACTGCCCGTGCTCGCGGCCTCACGTGCCGAGCTGGAGCGGCGCGAGCTCTCGGTCTTCGATGGGCTCTTGCGTGGCACCGACGTCGGTGCCGTGATGCTCGGTCACGTGCTGGTGCCGGCGCTGACCGGAGACAGTGTCACCCCGGTCAGCCTTTCCGCGGCCGCGATCGGCCTGCTGCGGCAGCGTTTCGGCTTTGCCGGGCTGGTCGTGACCGACCGGCTCGATGACCCGACGCTGCGCGCCGTGACCGGTTACGCGCCGGGGGAGCTAGCCGTGCGTGCCCTCGAGGCCGGTGCCGACGTGCTGCTCGCGCCCGCCGACGCGAATGTCGCGCACCGCGCCATCGTGAGTGCCGTACGCACCGGCCGCATCCCCTACAATCGCATCGACGAATCCGTACGCCGGCTGCTCATCGCCAAGGCCGTGAGCGGCGCCACCGAGCAGCGCACCGCGCTCCCCGACTCCGTGCTCGCGGTGGTGGCGGCCCCGGAGCACCGCAGCGTGGCCGGGGAGGTGGCGGCGCAGAGCCTGGTGCTCGCCCGCGACTCCGCCACCGTCCTGCCGCTCGACCCGCGCTACATCCGCCGCGTCGCCGTCATCGCGCTGGCTCCGGCCGGGCACGTGCAGGCCGGTGCTGCGCTCGCGGCCGAAGTCCGGGCGACGTACGGCGTCGAGACCACCTACGAGCGTCTCGACCCGCGCACGGCCGACGCCATCATCGATGCGGCGGTGACGCGCGCCGGCCTCGCCGAGGCGGTGGTGCTCGCGGTCTTCGAGCCCGCCGGCGACCCGGAGCGCGGCGCTGTGATGCGGACCGCGGCGCGCATCGCGCCGCGCCTGGCCGGCGTCAGCCGGCGCCTGGCCGTCGTCGCATTCGGCGATCCCGTCGCGCTCGCTGCTCTGCCCGGAGTCAGCACGTTCCTGGTGGCCTGGCAGCCGGCGGGCGTGGCCGCGGAGCAGGCCGCCGCCCGCGCGATCTCCGGACGCAGCGCCATCACCGGCGTGCTGCCGGTCTCGCTGCCCAATACGGTCAAGGCGCTGCGCCGCGCTGCCGCCGACCACCGGCTCGGGCGGGCCCCGCCCCGGGAGGTGGGGATGGACTCGCTCGCGCTCGAGCGCATCGATGCGATCCTGCTCCAGGCGATCCACAACGGCGCCTCGCCGGGCGCGGCGGTCGCCGTCGGCCGTCACGGGCGGCTGGTCAAGTTGCGCGGTTACGGGCGCATCGATTACCGGCAGAATTATGCGGACGTTACCGATTCGACGATCTACGACCTGGCCTCGCTCACGAAGGTCATCGGTACCGCGACCGCGCTCGGGATGCTGATCGAGCGTGGCCTGGTCGACCTGGACGCGCCGGTAGGCCGTTACGTCCCGGAATGGAATACTTCGGCGGTCAAGCGCGACGTGACGCTGCGCCATCTCGCGCTCCACACCTCCGGGCTCGCGGCCTACGGACCGCTCTACCGTGAGCTGCGCGGGCGGGCGGAGTACCGTCAGCGCATCGCGCGCATGGACCTCACCTACCCGCCTGGCACGCGCACCGTGTACAGTGATTTCGGCATCATCCTGCTCGGCCTGATCATCGAGCAGGTCGCCGGTGAGACCCTGGACGCGCTGCTGCAGCGCGAGGTCTTCGAGCCGCTCGGCATGCGCGACACCGGCTTCAACCCGCTCGAGTGGCCCTACGCCGAGCTCGCGCTCGAGCCCGTGCCCGAGGCCGGTCGCGACATGCCTCCGTTCGTGCTCGGCAGGATCGCCCCCACCGAGGTGGACACCCTCTTCCGGAGGACGCAGGTGCACGGCCGGGTCCACGATGAGAACGCCTACGCGCTCGGCGGCGTGGCCGGTCACGCCGGATTGTTTTCGTCGGCGCGGGACCTGGCGGTCTTCGCCCAGATGATGCTCAACGACGGCTACTACGGGGGGCGGCGCCTGCTCGACCCCGCCACGGTCGCGCTGCTGACCCGGCGGGCGAGCCCCGAGAGCAGCCGGGCGCTCGGCTGGGATACACCCAGCGGGCAGTCTTCCGCCGGCGACTACTTCTCGGACCGCTCCTATGGCCACACCGGCTTCACCGGCACCAGTCTCTGGATCGACCCGGAGCGGAACCTGTTCGTCGTGCTCCTCACGAACCGGGTCAACCCCACCCGCGAGAATCAGAAGCACGTCCCGCTGCGCCGAGCCATCGCGGATCTCGTCCAGCTGGCCGTACGCGACGTCCCGGTCCGGCGCCGCGATCTCTTTGAGCTGGGCACCCGGTGAGCCGCGCCGCCGGCGGCGGTGCCGGGGCAAGCCTCTTGCAACCGCGGCGCAGCGGCAATCCCTGATCAGCGACGGCCATGGCCCACGCGAACGAAAAAGTCCCGGTCATCATCGTCGACGAGTACGACGACATCGCGCGCCTGGTCGCGGATCGCATCGCCGGCCTGATCCGCAGCCGGCGCGCCGCGGGCGCGGCGGCGGTGCTCGGGCTCGCCACCGGCTCGACGCCGATCGGTGTCTACCGCGAGCTGATCCGCATGCACCGCGATGAGGGTCTCGACTTCTCCAGTGTGATCAGCTTCAACCTGGATGAGTACTACCCGATGGCGCCCGACAGCATCCACTCCTACCACCGGTACATGTGGGAGAACCTGTTCGAGCACATCAACATCCGGCCCGAGAACGTGCACATTCCGCGCGGCGACCTGCCACGCCCCGAGGTGGCAGCACACTGCCGCGAATACGAGGCCGCGATCGTCGCCGCCGGCGGCATCGACTTCCAGATCCTGGGCATCGGCAAGACCGGGCACATCGGCTTCAACGAGCCGGGCTCCGGACTCGAGTCCCGCACCCGGCTGGTGCACCTGGACACGATCACCCGCAAGGACGCCTCCGCAGACTTCTTCGGCGAAGAGAACGTCCCGCGGGAGGCCATCACGATGGGCGTCGCGAGCATCATGGATGCGCGCGAGATTGCGCTCATCGCTACCGGCGAGCACAAGGCCGACATCGTGCACCGTTCGGTGGAGGGAGACATCTCGCACGAGGTCGCCGCGACGTTCCTGCAGGAACACCCGAGCACGACGTTCTACGTCGATGGCGCGGCCGCGGGAGAGCTGACGCGCGTGAAGACGCCCTGGCTGGTGCGCGAGGTGGAGTGGACGGCGCCGCTGATCGAACAGGCCGTGATCTGGCTCGCCAACCGGGTCGGCGCGCCCATCCTCAAGCTCTCCAGCACCGACTATCGGGAGAACCACCTGAGCTCGCTGCTGGCGCGCTATCCCGGCGTGGACGTGCTCAACAAGGCCGTCTTCTCGCGGCTCGCCTACAAGATCTGCGACAATTTCCGGCTGCCCCACGAACGGCGCGTGATCGTGTTCAGCCCACACCCCGACGATGACGTGATCAGCATGGGCGGCACGCTCCGCAAGCTCTACGAGAACGACAACGATGTGCTGGTCGCATACATGACCTCGGGGAACATCGCGGTATTCGACCACGAGGTGCGCCGCTACCTCGACTTCATGCGACGCTTCAACCGCGACCTGGGCGGGTTCGGCGACGGTGCGTTCGAGGCGATCGCGGACCGCGTCGACCGGGCGCTCGCCACGAAGGAACCGGGCGGCGTCGACATCCCGGAAGTGCTCGACCTGAAGCGCGAGATCCGCGAGGCGGAGGCGGTCAGCGGCGTGGAGGCGCTCGGCATCCGCCGGGATGCGTGCCGCTTCCTCGACCTGCCGTTCTACCAGACCGGCAAGGTGCGCAAGGATCCGATCGGAGCGGCCGACGTGCAGATCATCCTGGACCTGTTCCACGAGCTCCGGCCGGAAGTCGTCTTCGTCGCCGGGGACCTTTCCGATCCGCACGGCACGCACCGCATGTGCAAGCAGGCGATCGAGCTGGCGCTGGCGGCGTTCGAGGGGCCCTGTCCCGACGTCTGGCTCTACCGCGGCGCGTGGCAGGAGTGGCCGGTGCATGAAGCGAACGTGCTCGTGCCCATGTCGCGCGAGGAGCTGCGCCGCAAGATCCTGGCGATCTTCAAGCACCAGTCGCAGAAGGACGTCGCGCCGTTCCCGGGCGCCTACGACGAGCGCGAGTTCTGGCAGCGCGTGGAAGCGCGCAACACGGGTACCGCCCGGGACATCGACCGGCTGGGCCTGCCCGAGTTCCATGCCATGGAGGCGTTCGTCGTGCGCCGGCCGGACCAGCGCGTGGACCACGAGCTGCAGCCACCCGGTCGCGCCCCGCTGCTTGCCCTGGAGCTGTGAGGATTGCACCCCGCGTTCACCCGGCTCGACGTCGTCGTCCTGGTCGCCTACACCGCGGGCGTGCTGGCGCTCGGACTGTGGCTGGGCGGGCGTCAGCGCGGTGCGCGCGACTATTTCCTGGCCGGGCGCGGGCTGCCCTGGTGGGCGATCTGCTTCTCGATCGTCGCCACCGAGACGAGCGCGCTCACCTTCATCAGTGTGCCGGCCACCGCATACGCCGCCGATCTGTGGTTCCTGCAGCTCGGTGCCGGCTACCTGCTCGGGCGCATCGTGGTCGCGGCCCTGCTGCTGCCGCGCTATTTCGCCGGCGAGCTGGTCACGGCCTACCAGCTGCTCGGGCAGCGGTTCGGCGCGGCCACGCGTCGCTTCGCGGCAAACCTCTTCATGGTCACGCGCGCGCTCGCGGACAGCGTCCGCATCTTCGCCGCCGCCATCCCGATCGCGCTCATCACCGGGCTCGAGTACTGGCAATCCATCCTGCTGGCGGGCGCGGTCACGCTGCTCTACACATATTACGGGGGGCTGCGGGCGGTGATCTGGGTGGACGTCGCCCAGTTCTTCCTCTACCTGGTCGGGGGCGTCGCCGCGCTGACCGTGCTGGGGCGCGCGGTGCCGGGCGGCTGGGCCGGCATTCTGGAGCTCGCGGCAGCTCAGGACAAGCTGCGCATCGTGCACCCGGAGGGCGGCTTCGGGAGCGCCCGCTGGGTGCTCACCGGACTGGTGGGCGGCGGCTTCCTCTCCATGGCATCGCACGGCGTCGACCACCTGATCGTACAGCGGCTGCTTGCCGCGCCCTCACTCCGGGCGGCCCGGCTCGCCCTGGTGGCGAGCGGCGTGGTCGTGCTCGTGCAGTTCGCGCTCTTCCTGCTGGTCGGCGTCGGGTTGTATGCGTTCTATCAGGGTCGCGCCTTCGCGGTCACCGATGAGGTGTTTCCCCGCTTCATCCTGGAAGGCCTGCCGCCCGGACTGTCCGGTCTCATCGTCGCCGGGATCCTGGCCGCCATGATGTCGACCGTCTCATCTTCCCTGAACTCGCTGGCGTCCGCCGCCACGCACGACCTCTACGCTCCGCTGCGCGGCCGCGCGGGCGACGAGGCCCACCTGCTGATCGTGGGACGGCGCCTCACCCTCGCCTGGGCCATCGTCCTGATCGGCGGCGCGCTGCTCTTCCAGTACCTCCAGCGCGGCACGCCCGTGGTGGTGATCGCGCTCCAGATCGCGTCCTTCACGTACGGCGGACTGCTCGGAGCGTTCCTGCTCGGCGTGCTCGACGCGCGCACCCGTCAACCGGATGCGCTGCTCGGCATGGGCGCCGCCATTGCGGCCATGGCCACGCTCTGGGCCGTGCAGCAGTTCGGTCCGGCCGCGCCCGTCGTCGATGGCCTGTGGTTCGCCGCGATCGGCTCCATGATTACGCTGCTGGTCGGCGGCGCGAGCGCGCGCCTGCGCACCCGGAGGGCCTGATGCTGGCGTTCGGCATAGACGGCGGTGGTACCCGCTCCACGCTGGTGGCCCTGGATGCGACCGGCGCGATCCGGCTCCGCCTGGAGGGGGGGCCGCTGCTCCTCGATCCGGCCGACCCCGCGGCGCGGGCCGAGCCGATCGCGGCGCTGGCCCGGGACGCGGCCGGACGGCTCGGCGAGACCCTGCCGGTCGCGGCGCTGTGCTGTGCCGTGGCCGGCGCCGGGCGTGTGCAGGCGCGCGATGCGCTGGCCGCCGCCGTCGCCGCGCTCGCGCCGGCGCGACACCTGCTCGTCGTCACCGACGCCGAGGCGGCGTTCCAGGACGCGTTCGATGATGGTCCGGGCGTGCTCGTCATCGCCGGCACCGGCTCCGTCGTTCATGCCCGGACCATGACCGGCGAGATGCTGCGGGTCGGCGGCTGGGGCGAGTTGCTCGGCGACGAAGGCAGCGGCTACGCGATCGGCTCGGCGGTGCTGCGCGCGGTCGCGCGCGGAGTCGATGGGCGCTCGCTCGATCGTTCCCTGATCGAGCCGGTGCTCGCTGCCACCGGCTGCGACACCCCCGAGCAGCTCATCCGCTGGGCGCACCGCGCGAGCAAGGCCGGCGTCGCATCCCTGGCACAGCTCGCGTTCGCGCACCCGGGAGCCGCGGCGAACGCGATCGTCGCGCAGGCGGCAGCGGATCTCGCCGCACTGGTGAGTGCCGCGCTCGCCCGCGGCGCCTGGTCGGAGATCGTACCGCTCGCCTGCACCGGCGGGCTGATCGCGCCCGGACGGCCCCTGCGCGCGCCGCTGCTCCAGGCGCTCGCGGCGCTGCCGGTCCGCTTCGAGGTGCGGAAGCAGCCCGTGGACGGGGCGCACGGCGCGGCACGGCTCGCGCAGCGCGTGGCCGCGGACGCCACCGGCGAGTGACTCTGTACGACGCCGAAGCCGGCGGCTACCTTGCCGCCCCATGAACCGGTTCCCGCCGATCCGCGAGCAGCTCGAGCGCATCCGCGAGGGTGCGCTCGAGATCATCCCCGAGGATGGGCTCGTCGCCAAGCTCGAGCGGAGCGCCCGCTCGGGCACGCCGCTCCGCATCAAGCAGGGATTCGATCCCACCCGACCCGACCTGCACATCGGACATGCCGTCTCGATCCGGAAGTTGCGCACCTTCCAGGAGCTGGGTCACGAGGTGATCTTCGTGGTCGGCGATTACACTGCGCGGGTCGGTGATCCGAGCGGACGGAGTGAGATCCGGCCGCGCCTGTCGCCGGAGCAGATCGAACGCAACGCGCGCACCTACGCCGAGCAGGTCGGCCGCATCCTCGACGTCGGACGCGTGCGCATCGAGTACAACTCGCAGTGGCTGGCTCCGCTCGATCTCGCCGCCCTGCTCGAGCTGACCGCGACTTACACCGTCGCCCGCATGCTCGAGCGCGACGACTTCGCGCGGCGCTACGCGGAGCAGCGTCCCATCTCCGTGATGGAATTCATGTACCCGCTCATGCAGGCCTACGACTCGGTCGCGCTGCGTGCGGACGTGGAGCTGGGTGGTACGGACCAGAAGTTCAACCTGCTGGTCGCTCGTACCGTGCAGGAGCGGTACGCCCAGGAACCGCAGGTCTGTCTGATCATGCCGCTGCTGCGCGGCACGGACGGCACGGCGAAGATGTCGAAGTCTTACGACAACTACATCGGCATCAGTGAGCCGGCCGAGGAGATCTACGGCAAGACCATGTCGATCCCCGATGGGCTGCTCGAGGAATGGTACCATCTGGCATCCGGCCTGTCCGGCGACGAGCTGGACACCGCCGTGCAGCGCGCCGGCGCGGAGCCCTATCAGGCCAAGCGGACGCTCGCCGCTCTCGTCACGGCAGCGTATCACGGGGACGCGGCGGCCGAGCGTGCGGCGGCTCACTTCGACCGCCTCTTCCGCGAGCACGCCGCTCCCGACGACCTGCCGGAGACTGCGCTCAGCGTCCGTGACGCCCGCCTCCGGCATGAGCCCGCCTCCGGCGTCTGGGTGCCGGGGCTGCTCGTCGCCGCCGGCCTCGCCGTCTCCAACAGCGAGGCCATGCGGCTGCTCGAGCAGGGTGCGGTGACGATCGATGAGCAGCGCATCGCGGACCGCAACGCGCGGATCGTCGTCGATCCGGCACGGCCGATCACCCTGCGACGCGGCAAGCGGCACTACGCTCGCGTCCGCTTCAGCACCGACTGATGGCGACACCGGAGAGCGGGCCGCGCGAGCCGCGGCGCATCGAGAAGCCCTGGGGCTACGAGCTGATCTGGGCGGAAACGCCGGCCTACGTCGGCAAGGTGCTGCACGTCCGTGAGGGCGAGGCGCTCTCACTGCAGTACCATGAGGTGAAGGACGAGACGATCTACGTGCTGCGCGGGCGCATGCGCTTCTTCATCGGCGCGCGCGCCGACCAGCTGAAGGAAATCGAGGTCGCGGAGGGCGGCAGCTTCCGCATCGTCCCCGGCACGGTGCATCGCATGGTCGCGCTCACCGACGTGGACATCCTCGAGGCCTCGACCCCGCAGCTGGACGACGTGATCCGCCTCGAGGATCGCTACGGCCGCTCCTGACGTGACCCGCGTCTACATCGGACTCGGCAGCAATCTCGGTGCGCGTGACGAGCATCTGCGGGCCGCGCACCAGGCCCTGGCTCGCTGTGGCCGCGTGGTCCGCGCGTCGCGGCGCTATGCGAGCGCCCCGGTAGGGTACCTCGATCAGCCCGCGTTCCTGAATCAGGTGGCCGAGCTGGAGACGGCGCTGTCGCCGCGAGCGCTGCTGGAGGCGTTGCAGCGGATCGAGCGCGAGCTGGGACGGGAACCGGGGTTCCGCAACGGGCCGCGCGTCATCGACCTGGACATCCTGCTCTACGGCGACGAGGCAGTTCGCGAGCCGGGCCTCGAGATTCCGCATCCGCGCATGACGCAGCGTGCGTTCGTGCTGCGCCCCCTCGCCGAGCTGATCGACCGGCTCCAGGATCGACCCATGGAAGAGTGGCTGGCCGCGGTGGCCGGCCAGGACGCGACGCCGATCGAGGAAGGCAGGGGTGAGGCATGAGCGGCCCAGCCGACGGCAGGTCAGGAATCGTCTTTCGGCAGCAAGCAGTGCGGCGCCTGCTCGTGGTCCTGCTGCTCGCGATGCCGCTGGCCGCCGCCTGTGACCGCATCCGACCCGACCACCGCGTGCGCAGTGATGACGAGCTGGCCCTGCTGGTCGACTCGATGCTGCCATCGCTCGGCCGGCTCGCCTCGCTCGAGCCCCGCGAGCCGGTACGCATGGAGCGTCGTGACCGGGACGGGGTGCGGGCCTACGTCGAGGCGCGCCTCGACCAGGAGCTGCCGGCCGCGGAGCTGGCCGGGCTGCACGCCACGTACGCACAGCTCGGGCTGATCCCCGATACGCTCGATCTGCGGGCGCTGCTCCTCGAGCTGTACACCGAGCAGATCGTCGGCTACTACGATCCCGAGGAGGCCACGCTGTACGTGGTCGAAGGCGCGTCGCCGGAAGCGCTGCAGCCGGTGCTCGCGCACGAGCTGGTGCACGCGCTCCAGGATCAGTACGCCCCGCTGGACTCGCTGATCGCGCCCGAGCGCGGCGGCGATCGGCAGGCGGCGGCGCACGCCGCCCTCGAGGGGCACGCAACCCTCGTCATGTACGCGTACCAGGCGGAGATCCTGCAGGGCGCGCGGCTCGATCCCACCCGCCTGCCCAACCCGGCCGATCAGATCGCGGCCGGCTACGCGCAGCAGAGCGCGCAGTTCCCGGTGCTCGAGCGCGCACCGCTGATCGTCCGCGAGACCATGCTGTTCCCCTACATCGGCGGTGCCGGCTTCGTCTACCGGCTCTGGCAGGCGGAGGCCCTCGACCGGCCGGCGCCGCTCGGCCGCTGGCTGCCCCAGTCGACCGAGCAGGTGCTGCATCCCCAGGACCGGTTCATCAACACCCGCGATGAGCCGACCGAGCTGCGCTTCGACTCGGTGCCCGAGGGCTGGACCGTGATCCGGGAGAACACGCTGGGCGAGCTGGAGGTCGGGCTCTTCCTCGAGGAGCACCTTGGCGCGGGCGGGCGGGAGCATGCCCGTGGCTGGGATGGCGACCGCTACCGGCTCCTGGAAGACCCGGAGGGCGCGCGCGTGCTGGTGTGGTTCAGCATCTGGGATGATGGCGCCGCGGCGGAAGGCGCCGCGGCCGCGCTGGCGGGCATCGACCTGCCGGGCCGGACGGTGAGCGTCGAGCCGGTGGCATTCGGGGACCGGCCCGGGCTCCGCCTGGTCGTGGCCGCGGAGGCATCGACCGTGCCGGAAACGCTGCTCGCGCCGCCGCGGATCAGCCCATAGCGGCCGCAGCCGCGGCGGCGGCCGCGAGCGCGACCGCCGCCGCCCGGATCCTCAGAGGTCGAGGAAGGTCAGCTCCTCGAGGCGCAGCTGCGGAGTGGACCGACCGGCACCGGCGTCCCCGCTCCCGTTCGCCGCAACCGCCCCGGTCCCGGTCGCGGCGTCGCTCGTTCTGCCGTTCGTTTTCCGGTTCGCCTTCGGCCGGCCGCCGTTGCGACCGTTACGACCGCTGCGACCATTGCCGTTTACGGCACCGCTGGCGGCGAGCCGATCACGGACGCCCTGATGGCAACCCGTGTCCGGGCGCGTCTCGCCACCCGGCAGCGGATAGCGGAACTCCGCGCCTGCGTAATTGCGGAGCACCACCTCCGACTCGGTGATGGACTGCACGTACTCCGGCAGGATCGGGATCTTGCCGCCGCCACCGGGCGCATCGATCACGTAGTGCGGCACGCCCAGTCCGCTGGTCCAGCCACGCAGCGCGCGGACGATCTCGATGCCCTTCTCGACCGCGGTGCGGAAGTGCTCCGCGCCGGCGACCACGTCGGCCTGGTAGATGTAGTACGGTTTCACCCGGGCCCGCAGCAGCTTCTGCATCAACGCCTTCATGACCGCCGGGTCGTCGTTGACACCCTTGAGCAGCACGGTCTGGCTGCCCAGCGGTGCGCCCGCATCGGCCAGCATGGCGAGCGCCCGCTCCGCCTCCGGAGTGAGCTCGTCCGGATGGTTGAAGTGCACGTTGATGTAAACCGGATGGTACCGCTTCACCACGGAGCACAGCGATTCCGTCACGCGCTGCGGCAGGTGGCTCGGGATACGTGTATGGATGCGGATGATCTCGATGTGCGGCATCTCGCGCAGCGTCCGCAGGAAATACTCGATGCGCCGGTCCGAGAGCATGAACGGATCGCCGCCCGAGAGCACCACGTCCCGTACCTCGGTATGCTCGCGCAGGTACGCGAACGCGGACTCGAACTGGTTGAGCGGGATCTTCTCGGGATCGCCGACCTTGCGGCGGCGCGTACAGAAGCGGCAGTAGGTGGCGCACACGGGCGACACCAGGAACAGCACGCGGTCCGGGTAGCGGTGCGTGATGTTGGGCACCGGCGAATCGGCATCCTCATCGAGCGAGTCGATGATGCCATCCACGATGTCGAGCTCCTCGGCGGTGGGAACGTACTGGCGCCAGAACGGATCACCCACGCTCCGGATCTGGGCGAGGGCCGCGGGCGTTATCCGCAGGTTGAAGCGATCGATCGCCTGCTGCACCGCGGCGCGGTCGATGTGCTCGGCGCCGAAGCGCGCGATCAGCTCGTCCACGGTGGTCACGCTGTCGTGCAGCAGGTCCTGCCACTTGTCCATGGCGGCTCATCCTGTGATGCTTGGATGGAAGCGTCTGGCGAAGATCACCCGATCATCGCCCACTGCGTAGAAATCGGGCACGCGTGCCACCTCTCGATACCCGTGCCGCTCGTAGAACCCGCGCGTGGGTTCGTAGCGGGGCTGTGACGAGGTCTCGATCAGCAGCAGCCGTGCAGCCGCCATGGCAAGCCTTCGCTCCACCTCCTGTAGTAGTGCCGACCCCACCCCGGAACCCTGGGTCGCGGGATGCACCGCGATCCAGTACAGGTCATAGGTTCCGAGCGTGCAGGGCGTCGGCCCGTGACACGTGTAGCCGACCAGCTCGCCGTCCTGGGTGAAGGCGCCCAGGGCCGTGTAATCCTGGCCGGGGTTGGCGAAAGTCGCATCGATCACTTCGAGCGCGATCTCGATCTCGTCGGCGCGGAACATGTCGGTGGCGCGCAGGATGCCCGCGACCGCATTGCGCTGCTCGGGTTGCAGCTCGGCGATCGTCACGGCCGCGGCGGCGCGCTGCCGTGCCCCGGCGGGGCCTCGCCTCGCTCCGGACCTGATCGGCGCATGCGTGCCTGGCCGCCCGGCGCGCTGGAGCGCATCGTCGAGCAGGCGGCCGACCAGGTCGGTGTAGGACCACCCGTGCGCCGCTGCCATGCGGGCGAGCCCGGCGCCGGGATCGAGGTCCGGGTTCGGGTTCACCTCGAGCACGTGCAGCCGGCCGGCGGCATCGGCGCGCAGATCGACGCGTCCGCAGCCGGTGCCCGAGACCGCCTCCCAGGCGGCGCGCGCCAGCGCGACGGCCTGGCGCTCGAGCCCTCGCGGTATCCGCGCCGGGCAGCGCGGCACGGTCATGCGGTCCTCGACCGAGCCGCTCCGCCATTTCGCGGCGTAGTCCACGATCGGCCAGTAACCCTCCGGCACGTCCACGTACTCGATCTCGGCGACGGGCAGCACGGCGGGACCGACGAACGCGACGGTCAGCTCCCTCCCCGTCAGCAGCGGTTGCACGAGCACGCCCCCGGGCGCGCCCGTGCTCTCGTCGACGACGCGGCGCAGCTCCTCGCGGTCGCGCGCGACGGAGCGCTGCGTGATCCACGCGGAGCCATCCGCCGCGGCCGGCTTGACGATGGCCGGGAACTCGATCCAGTCGGCGAGCCGCGCGGCATCGGGGACCGTCCGCGAGTCCGGTGTCGCGACGCCGGCCGCCGCCAGGATGGCACCCACGTGATCCTTCCGGCGGGCCAGCGCGATCAGCTCGGAGCTGGCGCCCGTGACCGGCCTGCCCAGCAGCTCGAGCGCGGCCACCCAGTGAGCCTCTCCGGCCCCATCGCCGTCGATGCTCTCGCACAGGTTGAAGACCAGGTCGACGGGGTCTGCGACGACTTCCAGCGCCGGACCCGCGGGACGTTGCACGGGCACACGGACGCTGGCGTGGCCGAGCTCGGCGAGCGCCAGCTCGACCGCTTCCACGGCGCTCAGCACGCCGCGCACGTCGGCCGGCGCCTCGGCTCGCAGCGCGAGCGCATCGAACGCGATCGCCACGTGCATCAGCCGTGCATCCCGTACCGGCGCAGCGCGTGCACCAGCACCTCCAGGATCAGCTCGTCGTAGCCCAGCCCGGCCGCACGCGCCGCCTTCGGCAGACACGAGTTCTGCTCCGGGTCGGGCAGGATGCCGGGCAGCGGGTTCAGCTCGAGGACGTGCGGCTGGCCCCCGGCGTCCAGGCGCACGTCGATACGCGCCCAGTCGCGACAGCCGAGCGCGTGATAGGCGGCGAGCGCCGCCGCCTCGATCGGCCGCGCCAGCTCGGCCGACACGTCCGCCGGGCAGGCGAAGATCGCGAGCGGCTGCTCCGGACGGTCCCACAGCCACTTCGCCTCGAAACCGTAGAGCGGCGCCGCCCCCGCGGGCAGCACGTCGAAGCGGATCTCCACCAGCGGCAGGGTGCGCGCCGTCTCGCCGTTGCCGAGCACGCCCACCGTGAACTCGCGCCCGGTCAGGAATCGCTCGACCAGCGCCGCCTGCCCGTACTCGTGCACGATCGCTGCGACCCGCTCGCTCACTTCCTCCGTCGAACGGCAGAGCGCCCGCTCGGTGATCCCCATGCTCGAGCCTTCGTGCACCGGCTTGACCATCCACGGCCCCGCGCCGAGCGACGAGAGCGCCGGGCGGGAAGGGGGCGCGCTCGCGACCAGCCATGCCGGTGTCGGTACGCCGTGCGCCGCGAGCACCTCCTTGGCGCGTCGCTTGTCGAGCGCGAGCGCGAGCGTGAGTACGTCGCTGCCGGTGTAGGGGATGTCGTAGAACTCGCAGATCGCGGGCACGTGCGCCTCGCGACTGGGGCCGTTCAGGCCTTCGGCGATGTTGAAGACGATGTCGGGGTGGTTCTGCTGGAGTCGGGCGGGGAAGCTCTCGTTCGCTTCGAGCCGGATCACCTCGCCAGCCTGGGAAAGTGCCTGCTCCACCGCCGTGATGGTCACGGCGTCATCCCATTCGGCGAACCGCTCGAGCGAGCGGCTACTGGGAGGCTCGGTACTGGGAGGTTCGTCCTCCGTGCCGCCGTCCTCTTCCGGTTTCTGGTTGAAGGCGAATCCGATCCGCATGGTCATGCCGCGGTAGCCCTGTGAAAAAGCGTCCATCCGGGACGCACGCCGTCGCGAAGCCGCTGACGGCTTCAAGATAACGCGTACCTTCAATAATGGTAGTGTCTTGGGCGACGTGTGCCGGCGAAGCTCGAAGCCGGTTGCCGGGTGGCTTGCCGGTCACCGCCTCCCTACCTTCCCGGCCATACCAGGAGGCTGCCATTCGCGAGCTGCTTACCGTTGCCGTGCCCGCTCGGCCGGCCGCATACCCGGTCCTGATCGAACCCGGCGCGCTCGCTCGTCTGCCCGCGCTGCTCGACGAGCACATCGCCGCGTCCGCCTACGCCGTGATCGCGGACGAGCGGCTGGCCGAGGTACTGGGCGCCCCGCTCTGCGCCGGTCTCGCGGCGGACGGTCGCCGCGCAACGCTGCATCCGCATCCGTCGGGCGAGCCCGCCAAGACGCGCGACGGCTGGAGCCGGCTCACCGACGCCCTGCTTGCGGCCGGTCTGGGACGGGACGGCTGCGTGATCGCGCTCGGCGGCGGCGTCACCGGCGACCTCGCCGGCTTCGTGGCCGCCACCTACCTGCGCGGCGTCCGGCTCGTGCCGGTGCCGACCACGCTGCTCGCCATGGTCGACGCGGCGGTCGGCGGCAAGACCGGTGTGGACACGGCCGCGGGCAAGAACCTGGTCGGCGCGTTTCATCCGCCGGCATTCGTCTGCATCGACCCGCTCGTGTTGCGCACGCTGCCGGACACCGAGCTGCGCTCCGGCATGGCCGAGCTCGTCAAGCACGGGGCCATCGCGGACGCGGCGTTCCTGGCCGGGACCGTGCAGTCGGCCGGAGCGCTGCGTGCGCGCGATCCCGAGGCGCTGGCCTCCGCCATCGTGCGTTCGGTCGCGATCAAGGCACGGGTCGTCGCTGCCGACCCGTTCGAGCGCGGCGAGCGCGCGGCGCTCAACTTCGGTCACACGATCGGGCACGCGCTCGAGCGGCAGCAGCAGTATTCGCTGCCGCACGGCTTCGCGGTTGCGATCGGCATGGCCGCGGCCGCCCGCATCGGCGAGTTGCACGGTGTCAGCGAGGCGGGCACCGCGGCCGCGCTGGAGGCCGCGCTCGGCGCCTTCGAGCTGCCCGTGCGCCTGCCGCCCGGTACGGCCGGCGATGCGCTGCTCGCGGCAGCGAGCCTCGACAAGAAGGGGCGCGCCGGCCGGGTCCGCTACGTGCTGCTGCGTCGTCCGGGCGTGGTCGCACGCGATGGGGAGACCTGGACGTTCGAGGTCGACGACGCGGTCGTCCGCGAGGCGCTGGCGCAGCTGCGCGACGCCTCCCTCTGAGCCCGGTGCCGGTTGCACCGCCCGGCACACGATCATCCCCGGCCACCACCGGCCCACCCGGATGCCGTCTTCGAGAGGGCATCTCGCGCCGCTTCCATGGTTTGACGCTCCTCCGCGCCGCGGCTATCTTGCGATCTGCCGTAGCTGGTCGTCGATCGGGCGGCCGCAGGCACGGTCTCTTCCGGAGGGTTGATGGCGCTCGGCGAGCGCTTTGCGGGTCGCACGGTCGCCCAGGTACTCGAGCAACAGGCGCGGGAGATTCCCGACCGTGCCTTTCTGCACTTCGGCGATCGCCGGCTGAGCTACGGTCAGCTGTACGCGCGCGCCTCCGCGCTCGCGGCAGCCCTGCACGAGCTCGGCGTCGAGCGCGGTGACCGCGTCGCCCTCGACCTGCCCAACTGGCCGGAGTTCGTCATCTCGATGTTCGCCGCGGCGCGGCTCGGCGCCGTCATCGTCCCGCTCAATCCGCGCTACACCGTCCCGGAGCTGCAGTACATGCTGCGCCACTCCGAGGCGAGCGTGGTGGTGAGTGCGGAGAACTTCAACGGCACCGACTACCTGCAGCTCTTCGAGGGATTCCTCACGTCGCTGCCCGACCTGCAGTACGTGGTGACCGTGGGCGAGGAGGACCTCTGGTACGATGACCGCATCTACCAGTTCGAGGACCTGCTCTCCTCCGGGGAGGGACGGGAGCTGCCGGAGGCGTCGGTCGACCCCGCGACGGACGTGTTCGCGATCCTGTACACGTCCGGCACCATGGGCAAACCCAAGGGCGTCGCGCTCACCCATCGCAACCTGCTCACGACCGCGGCCCATACCGCGGACGCGATCCAGCTCGGTCCCGACGACGTGGTCTTCGGGGTGACCACCGTGTTCCACGTGTTCGGCCTCGGGCCCGGCATCCTGGGCACGCTCGTGGCCGGCGCGTCGCTGGTGCTGCAGGAGCAGTTCGACCCGGCCGGCGCGCTCGACCTGATCGCGCGTCATGGCGTGACCGTGCACTACGGCGTGCCGACGGTCTACGTCACGGAGATGCGGGAAGCGGAGCTGCGCGGCCTGCGCGCGCCGTCGCTGCGGGCCGGGGTGGTGGCCGGAGCGCCGATCGGCGATGAGCAGGTGCGCCGGATCCGCGACGAGTTCTGCCCGAACCTGTGCGTCGCCTACTCGCTCACCGAGACGTCGTCCACGGTGGCGATCAGCCGGCTCGATGACGGGACCGACAAGCAGGTCTACACGGTCGGCCGGCCGCTGCCCGATACCGACGTCCGCGTGCTCGACCTGGACGGCACCGTCCTGCCGGAGGAGAGCCTGGGCGAGCTGGCGGTGCGGGGCCCCGGCGTGATGAAGGGGTATTACCGTCAGCCCGGCGAGACGGCGCAGGCCTTCGATGAGGAGGGCTACTTCCTCACCGGCGACCTGGGCATGATCGACGAGCACGGCTACATCCACATCGTGGGCCGGCGCAAGGAGTTGATCATCCGGGGCGGCTTCAACGTCTATCCCCGTGAGGTGGAGGACCGGCTGCACGCGCATCCGGCCGTGCTCGACGTGGCGGTCGTCGGCCTCGCCCACGACGTCCTCGGCGAGCAGGTCTGCGCCTGCATCCTGCCCGTGGAGGGTGCCATCATCACCGGCGAGGAGATCAAGGAGTGGTGTCGCGGCGCGCTCGCGGATTACAAGGTGCCCGACATCGTCCGCTTCTTCGACGCCTTCCCGCTGACCGGCAGCGGCAAGGTGCGACGCGTCGAGCTCGCCCGCATGGTGAGTGCGGAGGAGAGCAGCCGCAGACCCTGACGCGCAGCTGCGCTGCCGTCCCCGGACGCGCGGCTCCCTCGGCCGCTGCCCGCGACGCAATTCCGCGCCGCGCGCACGGGAGGCGGGCCTCGCGGTGAATGAAGAGGCGCGACGCATGACGCGTCGCCCGTAAAATGCGAGGAGTTGTACCAGTGAGTGCACAGTTCGCCCGGGCCCCGCATCGCGGCAACCCGGCTCCCACCCTGCAGCAGCCGCCGCACGCGGCGCTCCTCATCGATTTCGACAACGTCACGATGGGGATCCGCAGCGATCTCTCGAAGGAACTGAAGAACCTGCTGAGCAGCGACTTCATCAAAGGGAAGGTCGCGGTGCAGCGGGCCTACGCCGACTGGCGGCGCTATCCGCAGTACATCGTGCCGCTCGCGGAATCGTCGGTGGACCTGATCTTCGCGCCTGCCTACGGTAGCTCGAAGAAGAACGCGACCGACATCCGGCTCGCGATCGACGCGCTCGAGCTGGTGTTCACGCGCCCCGAGATCGGCACGTTCATCCTGCTCTCGGGCGACTCCGACTTCAGCAGCCTGGTGCTCAAGCTGAAGGAGTACGGCAAGTACGTCGTCGGCGTCGGCATCCGCGAATCCGCGTCGGACCTGCTCGTGCAGAACTGCGACGAGTACTACTCGTACTCGGCGCTGACCGGGCTGACCCGCGCCGGCGACGAGGCGGCCACCACGGCCGAGGATCCGTGGGAGCTGGTCGAGATGGCCATCAAGCAGATGGTCGAAAACGACGACGTGATGCGCTCCGACCGCCTCAAGCAGGTGATCCTGGAGATGGATCCCAGCTTCGACGAGAAGGCGCTCGGGTTCCAGAAGTTCAATCGCTTCATGCAGGAGGCCGCATCGCGCGGGCTGGTTTCGCTGCGCAAGCTCGAGAACGGCCAGTTCGAGGTCGGCCCTCCGGGAGCGCACCCCGCCACCGAAGCCGAGTCCGAGGAGGAGGAGCAGCGCGGCAACGGCCGGCGTCGCTCGCGTCGCGGTCGCGGTCGCGATCGCGAGCCGCGCCGCGAGCGGGAGGAGGCCCGCGCCCGTCCGGCCGAGGATTCGGCGATCGAGGAGGCGGCTGCCGCGACCGGCGACGCTACTCCGTCCGCGGCGGCCCGGTCGCCCGCTCCGAGCGTCGAGGCCGCTCCCGAGGCGGTCCCGAGCCGTTCCGCCGCCGTACCGGTCGACCCGGCGCGGCTGGTTCCCGCGCAGGCCCGCGCGACTCCGGCGGGGCCGCGCTCGCGGGCGTCGGCACCTCACGCTGCCCCGCCCGCGCCCGAGCTGGATGGCGCGCGCGAAGCCGGCGCCGAGCCGGCCGCGACGGCCCCGGCGCACGTGACCCGCGGCGAGGCGCGCCTGGTCCCGGCCGGCAACCTGCGCGCGTCATATGACCTGCTGCGCCGGGCGGTCACCGATGTGACGGGACGGAGCGGCGAGGCGGCTCGCGACTCGGATGTCAAGCGGCGCATGCTCGAGCTGCAGGAGGGCTGGGACGAAGCGGCGATCGGCTTCAGCAAGTTCAGCCGCTTCCTCCGCCAGGCCCACGACGCCGAGGTCATCAACCTGCGCAAGCTGGAGAGCGGCGCATACGAGGTCGAGCTGGAGGAACGCGGTCGCACGGCGTCCGGCGTGGGACGTCCGCGCCGGGAGCGGGGCCGGGGTCGCGAGCGCGCGGCGGATACTGTGTCCTCCCGCCCCGCGGAGGAGGCACCGGAGGGCGCGACGCAGGCCACTCGCCCAGCGCCCGACCGGCCGCGCCGCGGCCGCCCCCAGGAGGATCTGCCGCTCTCGCAGGCGACCGGGCCGGCAGCGGCTGTAACCCGGGCGCCCGCGCCCTCCTCGCCTGCGGCGCCGCCCGCCGCGGCTCCGGCGCCCACGCCGGGGACCGGAAGCGGCGCGGCGCGGACGCTGGGCATTCGCCGCGGGTCGCGCGGCCGGGTGCCCTCGGCGCCGCCGCCGCTGCTCGAGGGCCAGACCGTGGCGCGTGCGCCGGCCCCGGCGGCTCCGGTCGCCCCGGGGAAGGCAGTCGACGCCACACGCGAGCCGGCCGCGGAACCGGAGACGCCGGCACGCGCAGCACGGACGCGCACTCGCCGGAGCGAACCCGCAGCGGCGCCGACGAAAGCCGCCCGGGCCGTTGGCGGACAGCCGGACGTCGCGCAATCGGACGCATCGGCGGCCGCCCCGTTGCCGCGCGATGCGGCCGGCGTCGTCGGCTACCTGACGGGCTTCAAGGGAGTCGGCCCGAAGTCGGTGCAGGCGCTCGTCGAGGCGCTCGGCCCGACGCGCGTGTTCCAGGCGCTCGAGAAGCAGCCCGATCGGATTCGTGAGATCGTGCCCGGCGCCCGCGGCGAGCGCCTGCTCGAGGCCTGGCGTGAGGACACCGCCCGCCGGGGCGGGGGCGCGGCCGCGGAGACGGAACCCGCGCGGCGCACCCGGCGCGGCGGCCGCAAGCGCGGCGCCGCCAAGCCGAGGGCGTGAGCCGGCGCCGTACCCGCGCACTGCCTGCGCGGTTCTTCGCGCAGCCCGCCGAGGGGGTCGCGCGGGCGTTGCTGGGGACGTTGCTCGTCTCCACGATCGACGGGCAAACGACGGCAGGCCGGATCGTCGAGACCGAGGCGTACGTCGGTCCGCACGATCCGGCTTCGCACGCCGCCGAGCGTATCGGCCGCACCCCCCGCAACGAGCCCATGTTCGGCCACCCGGGAATCGCCTACGTCTATCGCATCTACGGCGTCCACTGGTGCCTCAACACGGTCACCGACGAAGCGGCCTTTCCGGCCGCCGTGCTGATCCGCGCCCTCGAGCCGCTCCGCGGGCTCGACGTCATGCGTGCGCGTCGCGCCCGTGACGGCCGCACACCTCCCGACCGCCACCTGGCCAGTGGTCCCGGCAGACTGGCCGCCGCGCTCGGCATCACCGGCGCCCTCAACGGTCATCCCCTGGACCGAGCGCCGCTCTGGATCGAGCCGGGCACAGATGTCGCGGACGCCGACGTGAGTGCCGGTCCACGCATTGGCATCACCCGGGCAGCGGAGTGGCCGCTACGATTCTGCGTACGCGGAAGTGCTTGGCTGTCACGCACTTGATCGAACGTGGCACGTGTCGTGCGCGAGTCTGGGCGGCACGCTATCCGCCGAGCAGGAGGTACCACATGGCCAGCGTCCCCGGCCCCAATCCCGATGGACCCTTTCCGCGACCCGGCGCACCGGCAGAGCGGCCCATGCCAGACCATGAGGAGGAGGAGCGTCGCGCCGCCGATCCCGACCAGCCGGCCTGGACGCCGGAGCCGTACGACCCCGAGCGCGAGCTCGTGGAGCCGGCCGCACCGGCGGCTGTGCCCTGAGCCCGACCGCGCGGGGATCCCCTCGCCCCCATCCACGCACGGACCGCCCCGGTCGATGTCCTGACCGGGGCGGTCCGTGCGTTATATGTTCCGGGCTCAGTCTTCCCATCCCGCCTTCCCAGGAGAGACGAGTGCCGCCGCGCTCAGGACACCGGATGCTCCCGCTCCTGGTACTGCTGTCGTGTCTCGCCACGCCGCTCTCCGCGCAGTCACTCGGCTCGATTCTCGGACGCGTGATCGATGCGCAGACGGACGCACCGCTGGCCGGCGTGTCCGTGCGCGTCGTCGGCTCCACGCGAGTCACGCTCAGTGCCGACGACGGACGCTTCCTGCTCGTGGGCGTGACGCCCGGCGAGCGGACGCTGCGCTTCGAGCAGCTCGGCTACACGCCGCTAGAGCTGGAGCACGTGATGGTGCGTACCGGGAGGCCCACGGAGCTGCGCGTCGAGCTGAGCGTCGCACCGATCGCGCTGCCCGGCGTGGAGGTGCAGGCGGACCGGATCCGGCTGGTCGAGCCGAACGTGAGCACGACCCGCGACGTGGTGGTCGCGCGCGAGCTCCGCGCATTGCCGATCGACCGCGTGGAGCAGGCGGTGGAGCTGACGCCCGGCGTCTCGGGGGGGCACTTCCGCGGCGGCCGCGTCGGTCAGGAAGTCTACGTGATCGATGGTCTCGAGCTGAAGAACCCGCTCGAGGCGTCGGCGCAGGGGCTCGGCCTGGAGCTGGCGCCGACATCGCTCGAGGAGGTGGAGGTCGTCACCGGCGGCTTCGGGGCGCAGTACGGTTCCGCGCTCTCGGGCGTCGTGAGCTACGTGACGCGTCGCGGGAGTCGCGAGCGCTGGAACGGGAGCGTCGCCATGAGCACCGATGCCTGGGCCCCGGATCCGGCCTTCTTCGGCTACAACAGCCTGTCCGTGACGGCCGGCGGCCCACTGCACGTGCTCGGCAGCAACACGACGCTCTTCGCCGACGTCCTGGCGCAGGGAATGCTCGACGCCGATCCCCGCGCGCGCGGCCTCGGCTGTCTCGAGGACGGCGACGTGGAAGCTCCGCTCGGGGCGCGCATCGCCCAGCTGCAGGCCGACGCGCCGGGCCTGTATTGCCCCTACACCTCGGACATGCTGCCGCACCAGCGCGGCGACCGCCTGATCTTCTTCACCCGCCTGGACCGCCCGCTCACGAGCGATCTCGGCGTCACCGTCTCCTTCCTGCGCAACCGGCTGCAGCGCGAGCTGTACACGACCGAGTACCGCTACGCCGCGCACCAGCTCGGGCAGCGGCTCACCGGCAGCCTGGGCGCGCTCGCGCTCGACTGGAACCGGCAGAGCGGCACGCGTGGCTATCACCTGGTCGCGCGCGGGGCGCTCATGCGCCTCGACCGACACCTCGGCGCGGTCGATCCGTGGACCTTCGAGGAGCGCGCGCGGCTCGGTGGTTTCGGCCTCGCCGATTTCCGATTCCTCGGTGAGGACTTCGTGCACCGGCCGCTCGCGGAGCAGCTGGCGAGCGGACAGTCGGTGCCCGGCTACCTCGCGCCGGGCGGCAGCGCGGGCGGGCCGTTCGGCAGTGCCGGGGAGGGCCTCTTCTACAGCGAAGGCACGCCGCACCTCGCGAACTGGTCGCGCACCGACATGGCGAGCCTCGACCTGATCGGCGAGATCCTGCACGCCAACGGCAGCAGCTTCCGCACCGGCGTCACGGCGCGACTCTACGGCATCGAGAGCTACGAGCGCACGCTCAGTCACCTGGCCGGCTCCTCACCTTCGTACGCCCGCTTCTATCCGCGCGTCCTGAGCGCGTTCTCGGAAGGACACATCGGCGTCTCCGACGAGATCAACTTCGACGTGGGCGTGCGCGTCGACGGTTTCCGCTCCGGCATCGATTTCCGTGCGGATCGCTCCGATTTCCTGGCGCCGATCATCGACTCGAAGTGGCGCTACAGCTTCAATCCGCGCTTCGGCGTGGCCATGCCGATGCCGGGCACCGACAACACCGCCGCGCTGCGCTTCAACTTCGGGTACGTCGCCCAGCCGCCCGACTTCCGGTACTTCGTGGACAGCACGGTGGGCGATTCGCTGCGCACGGACATCCGTCGCCAGGGCAATCCGAACATGTCGTTCGAGCGTGGCAAGTCGTACGAGGTGTCTTTCTCCAAGCTGTTCGCCGAGCGCATCGGCGTGGCCCTGACGCTGTTCCGCAAGGAGCTGAGCGACATCGTCACGGGCAGCCTCTACATCGGCGAGACCGGCGCACAGATCTACTCGACGGACGACGAGGGGACGGTGCGCGGCGCCGAGCTCTCGGTGCGTGGACGGTGGCAGCGGGTCGGGCTGCGCGCGAGCTGGGCGTGGCAGAAGGCGACGGGCGTGTCCTCCGGTCTCGATGCGGATACCATCAACGACGTGCGCCTGGGCTTCCGCGAGTATCCGCTCGCGTTCGATCGACGGCACTCGATGGACGCCGCACTCACGTACGGCAGCGCCGCGGGCGATCCGGACGCGCGCTGGTCGGCCGCGCTCACGGGGCGGCTCGAGAGCGGCTATCCGCGCAACCGTTACGCGGCGGTCGGCGATACCCTGATCCGCGGCGACGCGTATCTGCCCTGGACGTCGACCATCGACCTGCGCGTCGGGCGCGACCTCGGCCGCCTCCCGATCTGCCGCTGCGGGTGGCGGCTCACGGCCGAGGCGCGCAACGTGCTCGATCGCGAGAACGTACTCGGGCACCGAGGCGACAGCGGCATGCTCGGTCCGACCCTCGCCTCGGTCGATGAGCTCGCCGGGCGCCTGCCCGCGCCCGGCATGCCGATCCCGCGCGAGGCGCCCGGCTACACCGCGCGTGCGGACCTGAACGGAGACGGTGTCATCGATACCGACGAGTTCCACACCGCGCGCTTCGCGGCTGCGCTCGACCGTCACGACCCGACCCTCTTCCTCGGCGAGCCGCGTCAGCTTCGCCTCGGCATGGAGATCACGTTCTGATGCGTGCACGCACCGTCTTCATTACCGGCATCGCGGCGTTCGCCGGAATCTCCTGCCGCGACGGCGTCGCCCCGTTCGCCAACGATCCCATCGACGGCGGCGGCGAGCCGCTGCTGCAGCTCACGTTCAACGCGGGCGACGAGGGTGACCCGCAGTGGTCGCACGGCGGCGACACCGTGTACTTCCACAGCGACTTCTGGTACGCCCTGCCCGGATATCGCGGCTCCCTGCAGCAGGTGCCCGTGGATGGCGGCATCGCCACCCGCCTGGCCCCGGCGGCCCAGCCGACGCCCGCACCGAAGCTGCTGCTGCCGGTGCCCGCGCCGCACGACCCTCACATGGCCTACCTGCACCTCCGCCGCGAACGGACGGCGTCGAGCTGCCAGACGTTCGACGAGAAGGTCTGCCCGCTGCCGACGCCGCGCCTCGACACGGCCGCCCTCCGGGTGCGCGGTCTGGATGCGGGGACCTCGGTGTTCGACGATCCCGGCGTCACCGTGGCGTACGAGTCCGGCTCGACATCGATCGAGCCGCCCTTCATGGAGCGCCTCCCCCCGTTCCAGCTCGACTACGGACTGGACAACCAGATCTCGAACGTGCGCGCGAGCTGGGCGCCCGCCGGTGACCAGCTCGTCTACAGTGACGGTCTGCGCCTGCTGCTCTGGCGCGTTGGTGAGCCGGAAGGCAGCGAGATTCCCAACACCACCGATGGGGTCGCGCCGGCGTGGAGCCCGGATGGGCAGTGGATCGCGTTCGGCGTGCTCGTGCGCGGCGAGCCGTTCAGTGTGAGCTGTCTCTGCCCATCCCCGGGCAACGATCCGTTCGTCGTCACGCGCCATGGCTGGGAGCTCACCGCGCGCCAGATCGCGCTGGTGCGCCCCGACGGATCCGACATGGTGGTGCTCACGGAAGGCTCGGAGCCCGCCTGGGCTCCCGACGGCAGCGCCCTCTACTTCCGGCGCGGCGATGCCGGCCTGTTCCGGATCCCGCCGACCGGCGGGGCGGAGACCGCGCTCGCGAATACCGCCGGTGCCCGCGCGCCGGCCGTGTCGCCGGATGGCGGGACCATCGCGTTCGCGCGCCGCGGCCCGCGTGGCGACTTCAACATCTGGCGCCTGAGGCTGCAACCATGAGGCGATCGCCGATGTCCCGCCGCGGGGCACCGACGCGGACGGAACTGCGGCCGGCCTGCTGGCTGGGCCTGCTGAGCCTGGCCCTGCTGGGAACCTCGTGCGGCGATCCGATCGTCGTGCTCGGCGATGCCCCGGGCTTCATGCGCGTCATTGCCGGGATTCCCGACTCGCTGGGCGTGCGCATCGATTCGCTGGGCACGCGTACGCGCCTGACCGATCCATCCGCGGTCGCGTTCGACCACGAGCGCTCGCTGGTCTACGTGGTCGATCGGGGCGCGGTCCGGCAGCAGGGAGGGATCACGCAGCGGGTCGCGCGCATCATGTCCGTGGATTCGCGCTCCCGGCTGAAGCTGCTCGTCGATGCGGGCGGCTGCCTGACGGGCGCCTGCCTGCACCAGGCGGCGCAGATGGTGCCCGCTCCCGATGGCACATTTCTGATCGCCGACCCGATCGGCCACCGCGTGCAGCGCTTCGATCCGCTCACCCTGGCTCTCAGCGTCGTTGCCGGTACCGGCACCGGCGCCTTCACCCCGGATGGAGCGCCCGCCGCGAGCTCTCCGGTGAGCGCGCCCGCCGGCGTCGCGGTGGCCGGCGACGGTACCATCTACTTCAGCGAGCAGGGCGCGAGCCGGGTTCGCTATATCGATGGCTCCGGCGCGCTCCGCACGCTCGCCGGCACGGGTACCTCCGGCTACGAGGGCGATGGCGGTCCGGCCGTCGAGGCCACGCTGCGTCTTCCTTCGGGCCTCGCGCTCGGCGACGGTGCCCTCTACGTGGCGGACGTCGGCAGTCACACCATCCGGATCGTACATCTCGGCAATGGCGTAATCGAGACGCTCGCGGGCGGCGGCGGCGCCGGATTCAGCGGGGACGGCGGCCCGGCGCAGCTCGCGCAGCTCTTCATCCCCACCAGCCTGGTCCTCTCCGTGGACGGCGCTACGCTCTACGTCAGCGATCGGGAGAACCACCGCGTCCGGCTGATCCGGCTCGAGAGCGGCACGATCCAGACGTTCGCCGGCACCGGCAGCACGCAGTTCACCGGTTCGCGCGGGCCGGCGGGAGAGACCTCGCTGCGCTGGCCGACCGGCCTGGCGGTTACCGAGCGCGGCTTCCTCTACATTGCCGATACCGGCCACTACATCGTCTGGCGCGCGGCGCTGACGCTCTGAGCCGGGTCGCGGCCGCGCCGCGCCGACGCTCCGGGCCGCGTCGCGGCCGCGCGCGCTCGTCGTCCTGCGCAGGCGGGCGCGACCGCGCGTCGGCGGTCTTTTTCCGCCCTAGCCCGTCCCTGCGACCGGGCCTACATTGCCGCCCGGTTCAGCCAGGAAAGAGGGAGACGGGCATTGAAGACCATCGTGTGCATCAAGCGCGTGCCTGATACGGAAGCGCGCATCCGGGTGAGCGGCGGCAGCATCGATACGGCCGGCGTGAAGTTCGTGATCAGTCCGTATGACGAGTTCGCGCTGGAGACCGCGCTGCGCCTGAAGGAGGGGGGCGCGGGCGGTGAGGTAAGCGTGCTGAGCATGGGCGAGGCGGCCGCGGCCGAGCAGCTCCGCTCGGCCCTGGCCATCGGCGCCGACTCCGCCGTGTTGCTGAAGGGACAGCCGACCCTGGATGGCCTGGCCACCGCGCGCGCGCTGGCCGCGGAGATCGAGGGTGGCGGCGCCGACCTCGTGCTGCTCGGCATGAAGGCCGGCGACGACGACCAGCAGCAGGTCGGGCCGATGCTCGCCGAGCTGCTCGACCTGCCCTGCATCACGGTCGCAGCCCAGCTCGAGATCGAGGACGGCAAGGTCGTCTGCCACCGGGAGATCGAGGGTGGGGTCGAGATCGTGGAGGCGCCGCTGCCCTGTGTCGTGACCATCACCAAGGGTGCGTTCGAGCCCCGCTACCCTTCGCTCAAGGGCATCATGGCGGCGAAGAAGAAGCCGCTGCAGGAAAAGGACGCGCAGCTCGGCGAAAGCCGCATCCAGGTGCGCGCGCTCAACCAGCCGCCGGAGCGCGCGGCGGGTCGCATCGTGGGGCAGGGTGTGGACGCCGTGCCCGAACTCGTGCGCCTGCTGCGCGACGAGGCCAAGGCGCTGTAGGAGAGACGACATGGCGAATATCCTGGCGGTGGCCGAGCAGCGCGATGGCGCGCTCCGCCGCATCTCGGAGGAAGTGGTCAGCGCGGCGAAGACGCTGGCCGGATCGACCGGCGGTGCCGTCCATGCGGCGCTGCTGGGCGGCAGCGGCACCCGCACCGCGGCGGCGGCCCTTGCCGGCTTCGGTGCCGACACCATCCACGTCGCCGAGAGCGACGAGTTCACGAACTATTCGCCCGAAGGCTACGTCGATACGCTCGCAGCCCTGATCCGCGATGGCGGCTACTTCGCCGTGCTGATCGGTGGCAGTGCGCTCGGCAAGGACCTGGCGCCGCGCCTGGCGGCACGCCTCGACCTTCCACTCGCGAGCGATGCGACCGCCCTCGACGTCGATGGCGGCGAGCTGGTCGTGACCCGGCCGGTCTACGCCGGCCGTGCCTTCGCGCAGGTAATACTGCAGGCAGAGCCTCGGCTCGTGAGCCTCCGCCCGAACGTGTTCCGCGCGGAGGCACGGCCCGGCAGCGGCAGCGTGGTCGAGCTGGCCGTGTCCGGGGATGCCGGCGCGCGCCGGGTCCGCGTGCGGGAGGTGCGGGCCGCGCAGGCCGGACGCCTCGATGTGGGGGAAGCGCCCATCGTCGTCAGTGGCGGCCGCGGCCTTCGCGACGCCGAGCACTGGCACCTGCTCGAGAGCCTCCGCGACGCGCTCGGACCCGGCTGTGCGCTCGGCGCTTCGCGCGCCGTCGTGGATGCGGGGTGGCGGCCGCACGCCGAGCAGGTCGGGCAGACCGGCAAGACGGTTTCGCCGCAGCTCTATTTCGCGGTCGGCATCAGCGGCGCCATGCAGCATCTGGCCGGCATGCGCAGTGCCCGCACCATCGTCGCCATCAACAAGGACCCCGACGCGCCCATCTTCAAGATCGCCGATTACGGCCTCGTCGGGGACGCGCACGAGGTGCTGCCGAAGCTCACCGAGGAGATCCGCAAGCTCACGGGCTGCTGAGCGTCCCCCGCGGAGCCCGGGCGCCGCGTGCGCCGGCGTCCGAGGTTTCCCCCGTGCGCGGCTAGCCGGTACCGATGTGGCAAGAGCCGACCGCGTTCCCGCGGCCGGCTCTTTTCGCTGCGGACTCCCGCTCACGGTCCGTCGCCGTAGCGGCTCGCCACCAGGCGTGCGCCCCCCTCGTCCAGCGTGAGCACGTACAGCCGGTCGTGCTCCGAGTCGGCGATGGCGGGCACGGCCGGGCCCCCCAGCGCTTCGATGATCTGCGGCACCGTGTTGCTGTGACCCACGACGAGCACGGTACGCCCCGCATATTCGCGCCGGATCCGCTCCACCAGCTCACCGATGTGCGCCTCGCCGGCCGCGCGGTCCACGCGCACCACGTGGCGCGCGGCGCCGGTCGTGGTCGCCGTGGGCTCGCCCGTCTGACCCGTACGCGCGTAGTGCGTCGTGATGACGGCCGCCACCTCGGCGCCCCCCAGCGCGCGCGCGAGCGCGTGCGCACGCTGGATCCCGCGCTCCGTCAGCACCGGGTCGCCCGCCGGCTCCGGCCCCGCCTCCGCATGCCGCACCACCACCACCACCGTGCTCTGTGCCCCCGCCGGCACCACCGCCCCGAGCATCAGCCCCAGCACCACCATCGCCCTCAGCATGACCCCTCCTCCCTCTGCCCTCCTCGCCCTCGCCCCTCGCCCCTCGGCCCTCGCCCTCACATCCTCCGGTACTTCGGCCCGCTGCCGCCCTCGCGCGGTGTCCAGCGGGGGCCGAGCACGTCCGTCGCCTTGCAGTCGATGCAGTTGGGCGCGTTGACCACCAGCCGGTCGCCGTCACGCTCGTACACGCCCGCCGGACACATGTGCACGAATAACTCGGCCAGCTCCGGGGGCACGTCGTCACCGACGATCAGGTGCGAGGGGATGTCGTCGCGGGTGGCGTTGCCGCTCTTGAACACGGCGTCCAGCTTGCTGATCGTGAGCGGCCCGCCGGCGCTCGGCACGGGCGTGTCGGTGCGACGCGGCGCGGCGGCGTCCGGCTCCATCTCGATGCGCCCGCCGAAGAGCCGGCCGCCCGAAACGGTCATCAGCGCGGATTTCAGTCCACCCGTGTAGAATCCGTCCTTGAACGCGAGCCGCATGTTGCGGCGGGCGTGCAGGTCGTGGACGACGAAGCTGTCGCGCACGGCGCGATCGTACGCGGCGAGGGCGGACGCGGAGACGTCGCCCTGCTTGAGCGCATCGAAGATCGCGTGCGCCGCGAAGATGCCGGACTGCACGGCGTAATGGATGCCCTTGAGCGACGCGACCTCCACGAAGCCGGCCGAGTCACCGAGCACGACGCAGCCGTGGCCCGCGAGCCGATCGGGCAGGGCATAGTAGCCGCCCTCGGGAATCGTCTTGGCACCCCACTCGATCAGCTCGCCGCCCTCCAGGTACGGTCGGAACAGTGGATGCTGCTTCATGCGTTGCAGCAGCATGTGCACGTCCAGGTGCGCATCCCGGTAGTCGAGTCCGACCACCAGCCCGAGCGCGACCACGTTCGGCTCGAGCGGGTACATGAAGCTGCCGCCGAACGCATCTTTCGGCAGCGGCCAGTTCATGGTGTGGATGATCGCGTCGAGCGGCCGCTTCGTTTGCCAGATCTCCTTCACACCGAGCGCGTAAATCTGCGGGTTCGGCGAGCCGATGCCCTGCCACTGCTGGAACGCCTGCGCGAGCGTGCCGCGCGTGCCTTCCGCGAGGGCGACGACGCGGGCCTTGAGGTCGGTGGGCGGGCCGTAGCCGGAGCCGGGCTGCCCGTTGCGGTCCAGCCCCGTCGCCGTGGTGCGCACGCCGACCACGGACTCGCCGTCGACCAGCAGGGACTCGGCGGGGAATCCCGTGAACAGATTCACGCCCAGCGTTTCCGCCTGCTCGCCGAGCCACCGCACCACTTCGCAGATCGACGCGATCTGGTTGCCGTGGTTCTTCATCGTGGGCGGCGTCGGGATGCGGAGCGAGCCGGTCTCGGTGAGCACGAAGACCCGCTCGTCCTGCACCGGCCCGCGGAACGGCAGCTCCTCGAGACTGAGCTCGGGGAACAGGGTCCTGAACGGCTGGGGGTTGATGACCGCGCCGGACAGACAGTGCTCGCCGAGCGTCTCCGCCTTCTCCAGGACGCCGATCTCGATTTCGCCAACGCCGCCGCCGCGCTCGTTGTCAGCGCGTACCAGCCTCGCGAGCTGGATCGCACCCGCGAGACCGGCCGGGCCGCCGCCCACGAAGATGACATCCATGGGTACCGCCTCCGCGTCGGGCGCTTCGCGCACGATCAGCTTCTCGACGGGCAGCGCGGGCTGGTACCGGATCGGAATCACTCCCTGTCCCATCACTCCTCCTCCATCGTCATCTCGAACCGCGGCGCGGCCTGCCCGTCGTGGTTGCCCCAGAGCGGCAGCGCCAGCGCGGGTGCGCCCGAAGCGATGCCGGCGCTCGTTTCCGGCACGATCAGCAGAGCGTCCGCGCGCGTCAGCGACGTCAGCATGCCGGACCCCTGCGCTCCCGTCAACCGCGCCTGCCACTCACCCCCCTCCTCCTGGTCCAGGGCCACGCGCAGGAAGTGCATCAGCCCGCGCCGCGACGGGATCGGCTCCGCCGCGCGCACCCGGATGGTCCGGGGATAGACGCGCGCGCAGCCGAGCAGGCGCCGGAGGGCGGCGCGGACCAGTACCTCGAACGTCACCACCGTGCTGACCGGGTTGCCCGGGAGGTTGAACACGGGCAGGGCGGGCATGCTGCCGCGTGCGATCGTGCCGAAGCCGAACGGGCTGCCCGGTCGCATGCGCACGCGCCAGAAGCCGGTGCGCATGCCCATGCCCTCGAGCACGTCCTTCACCAGGTCGTGCTCGCCCACGCTCGCTCCCGCGGTCACGATCAGGGCATCCGCGTCGATCGCCGGCTCGAGCGCTGCCCGCAGCGCGGCCTCCCGGTCGGCCGCGATCCCCAGCAGCTGCGGCACCGCCCCGAGGCCATGCAGCCCCGCGTGCAGCGCGTGACTGTTCGAATTCACGATGCGACGTCCCGCGAGCACCTCCGCGAACTCCGCTACCTCCACCAGCTCGTCACCGGTCGCGAGCACGGCGACGCGCGGCGCGCGCTGGACGATCACGTCGGCGCGACCCACGCTTGCGAGCACGCCCACCTGCGCCGCGCCCAGGCGCGTTCCCGCCTGCAGCACGGTCTCGCTCGCGCGCATGTCCTCGCCGCGCGGCCGGATGTTGCGGCCGGCATCGGCATCGCTCAGCACCAGTACGCGCTCACCTGCGCTGCGGGTGTGCTCCACGCGGATGACCGAGTCGGCACCGGCCGGTACCGGCGCGCCCGTCATGATGCGGATCGCGGTGCCTCGGGCGAGCGGACCCGCCGCGAAGCTGCCCGCGGGCACGTCGCCCGCCAGCAGCAGCGAAACGGGTGCCTGCTGGGTCGCGCCACGCACGTCCGCGGCGTGCACCGCGTAGCCATCCATGCCGCTGTTGTCCCAGGGCGGCAGGTCGAGCGGTGAGATCACCGGCTCGGCGAGCACGCGACCGCCAGCCTGCAGCAGCGGCACGCTCTCGTGGCCGAGCGGTTCGAGGCGGTCGAGCATGTGGGCAAGCGCGTCGGTGACGGTGAGCCAGTCGGCAGTGCGCGCCGTCACGGACGGGCGTGCCCGGCCAGCAGTCGCTCGGCGGCGGCCGCTTCTTCGGGTGTGTTGACGTTCATGAAGAGCCGGGCCGGATCACCGTGCAGGCGCACGTCGGCGAGTGGTATGCGCCGCACTCGTACGGCACCGTGGAACGCGATCATGCGTCGGTCGCCGCGCGCCACCGCCGCCTCGATGGCGGGTCGGCAGGCGAGTCCGTAGCAGGCGCAGAGCGGCTCGATGCCGCGCCGGCCGCCGCTCTCCGGGATGACCACGTCGGCATCCGCGGGCGTCGCCAGCCGCACGAGCAGGGAAGGGGCCAGGAAAGGCATGTCGCAGGCAACCGCGAGAATGGCGCGGGCGCCCCGCGTAGCGGCAACTCCGAGCGCGGCATGAATGCCACCCAGGCCCCCCGCACCAACCAGCTCGTCCGGGTACCACGGCAACCCGATCGCGCCGGCCAGCGCGGGATCGTTCGCGCTCACGATGATCTCGTCGACCGCCTCAGCCAGGGCGCGCTGCACGCGATCCACCAGCCGATCGCCACCGATCGTGGCCAGCGCTTTCGGCGCGCCGTAACGCGTGCTGCCACCGCCGGCCAGGATCACGCCGAGCACGGGCGCGCTCATCGGTCGCTGCGTTCGGCGCCGGCACCGGCCCGCGCGATGATCGGCAGGGCGCCCGCCGCCGCGATCTGCTCCGCCAGGGTAGTGGGGATGGAACGGCTCGCGAGGAATCCGATTCCCGCGCGCGCGGCCTTGAGCGCGATCGCCCCGCTCACGCGCGAGCTCAGGAGCAGGCCGGCGGCCCCGAGCGCGACTCCCTCGCGCAGCGCCCGGCCGAGTGCCCGATCGACGGTGTTGTGCCGGCCGACATCGAAGCACGGGGTCAGCAGTGCGTCACCGGCCCACACCGCGGCCGCGTGCATCCCGCCGTCGGGATACGCCGCATCGGTGGCGGTGAACAGCGAGCGGAACGCAACGCGCAGCGCGGCCGCGTCGGGCAGTGCGGCGGCGCGCGGGAGCTGGATCGTCGCGGTCTCGCAGGTAACGAAGTGCAGCAGGCCACAGCCCTGCTCGCGAACGTGACGCCGTTCCTGCGCGACGCGCGCCACGTTCGTCTCGGGAATGCTTACGCGCACGCCGATGCAGCCTTCCGGCTCGTCGCAGTGCTCGAGCCGTACCAGCTCATCGGGGCGCGTGATGTAGCCGTCGGTGAGTAGCCTGCCGAGCACCAGCTCCTCGATGGCCGATGGCGTGCACGTCCACGCGGTGCGCCGTCGGCCGTTGATCTCGACCCAGAACGGGGACTCGGGAGCGGCCGTGCCCACTACATGCCCGGCAGGATGAAGCGGAGCAGCGCGAGCGCGATCCAGCCGAGCAGCGCGGTGGCAATCGCGCGGCCAGTTCCGAAGTCGAGCGCCTGACGGAGGGCGACCACGCCGGTAATGAGCGTCCACACACTCACCACCGCGATCGTCAGGGTACGAAAGCCCGGGATGACACCGAGCACGAGCAGGAGTCCCGGTGCCTGCGCGAAACCGAGCGTACGGAGCAGCTCGCCCCAGGTGGCGGTGCCGCCCAGCAGCTTGTCGCCGATCAGATACGTGAGGCCGGCCCAGATCAGCCAGCCCACGAAGGCCGCCACCACCGCCCACAGGATACCGGCCACGCCCGCGCTGCTCGCCGCCACGGCGCTCGCGACCGCCACCAGCGCGACCACGCCGGCGGCCTCGGTCGTGGCACTGGTGTCGGCTTCCACTTCCTCGTACACGTCCACGTGCAGCAGCGCCGCGCCCTTGAGGCGATCGCCGAAACTGCGTCGTCCCGTCATCTCCATGCATCCTCCCGCGATAGTGGACCGTAGGCGTGCAGTGCGGTCGCCTTCAGCTGTGCGCTCACCTCGCGCCCGGGCGCGAGCTGCAGCAGCTCCGCGCTCCGGCGCGTGAGCAGCGCGACCAGCTCGAGCGGACCGCCCAGCCGGACCCGCACGAGCGCGCCCAGCGGGGCGACCGCACTCACGGTTACCGTCAAGCGGTTGATCGCGCTCGTGCCGGTGACCGAGTCGGCCGGCGCGAGCACCACGTCCTCGGGGCGATAGGCGACGTGCACCCGGGCTCCTGCCAGCCGCGCCGCCTCGGCTGCCGACGCGACCGCCCAGAGCCGCGCGCCGCTGCCCAGCTCCACCTCGAGCAGCCGCTCCTCCCCACCCACGACCCGTCCATCGAGCAGCAGCTCCGCGCCCGCACACTCGGCGACGAACGGCGTTGCCGGCGCGAGCAGCAGTTCGCTCGGCGTAGCCACCTGGACGATCCGACCGCGCTCCATCACGGCCACCCGGTCGGCGATCGAGAACGCCTCGACCGGATCGTGCGTGATCACCAGCACCGCACGCTCGCTGCCGCGCAACGCCTGCTCCAGGTCTTCACGGAACCGGCGCCGCACGCTCACGTCGAGGTTCGACGTCGGCTCATCGAGCGCCAGTACCGCGGGCCTCGCGACCAGGGCACGCGCCAGCGCCACTCGCTGTGCCTCGCCGCCCGAGAGCGTGCGCACATCGGAATCCGCTCGTGCCTCCAGGCCGACCGCGGCCAGCGCCTGCCGGACCCGCGCGGCCGCGTCCCTGCGCTCCCCTCGGGCCCGCAACGGAAACGCGACGTTATAGCGGACCGTGCCCGCGAACAAGAACGGGCGCTGGAAGATGGCCGCCATCCGGCGCATGGCGGCGCGATCTCCCGCGCGTACCGGCCGGCCGTCGAGCCGCAGCTGTCCCCGGTCGGGGCGCTCCAGCAGCAGCAGCAGGCGAAACAGCGTCGATTTGCCGGCTCCATTCGGACCCAGCAAGGCCAGCACCTCGCCCGCGCGCAGCTCGAGCGCGTCCACCGCGACCACTTCGCGCCCGCCGTAACGCCGTACCAGCGATTCCGCGCGCAGCACCGCTAGCTCCAGATCCGTTCGGTGGCGCGCGGGCCCTGCTGCGCGCGCGTGAGCGCCAGGTTCACCGCGAACGCGAGTGCGAGCAGCAGCAAGCCCAGCGCCATCGCGGTCGCGAAGTTGCCGCGCCGGGTTTCCAGCACGATGGCCGTCGTCATGACCCGGGTCTCGCCCACGATGTTGCCGCCGACCAGCATCACCGCGCCGACCTCGGAGATGACCGCGCCGAAACCGGCCACCACGGCGGCGCCCAGGCCCAGCCGCGCCTCGCGCAGGTGCATCCAGAGCGCGCGCAGCGGGCCTGCGCCCAGCGCGGCCGCCTGGAGCCGCACATCCGGTGGCACCGCCTGCACTGCCGCCAATGTGATCCCGGCCACGTACGGCATGGCCAGTACCGCCTGCGCGAGCACCATCGCCGTCGGCGTGAAGAGCAGCTCGAGCGCACCTGCAGGTCCCGAGCGCGAGAGCAGCATGTAGACGAACAGGCCGACCACCACCGGGGGCAGCGCGAAGCCGGTGTGGATCAGGGCCACGGCCAGGCGCCGGCCGCGGAATCGCCCGAGCGCGACCGCCGCACCGACCGGCATGCCCAGCAGCACCCCCAGCAGCACTGCCGCCCCGCTCACGCGCAGCGACATCAGCACCACGTCCCGGAGATACGCGTTGCCGCTCACCAGCAGGCGGAGCGCCTCGCGCAGCGTTTCCAGGAAGAGGTCCATCAGGGTTCCGGCCTGAAGAGCGGGGCGCCGAATCGGTCCCGGCCGAAATCCGCGATCACCTGCTTGCCCGGGCCGGCCATCCAGGCGGCGAATGCCCGGGCGCCATCGCTGTGACGTGCCGCCCGCACGATGATGATGCTGTACGGGTTGCGCAGCAGACTGTCCTCCAGGGCAAGCGTTCGCAGTCCCTCCGGTCGCAGCACCCGGAACGTCGCCTCGTCCGAGAGAGTGTAGGCCCGCCGCTCGGACGCGATCGCCAGCGTCTCGCCCATACCCTGACCGACATCCACGTACGCCGGGCCGCGCGGCGCCACCCCGGCACACTGCCAGAGCTCACGCTCCTTCTTGTGGGTTCCGGAGTCATCGCCGCGGGAGACGAAGGTCGCGCCCGCTGCCGCGATCCAGCGCAACGCGCCACACGCGTCCGCCGCCTCCACCGCGCCGGCGGGATCGGCGTCGGGCGCGAGCAGCACGAAGCGGTTGTGCATCACCACGCGCCGCTCACTGCCATGGCCGGCCGCGATGAATGCCGCTTCCGCGGCCGGCGCGTGCACCAGCAACACATCGGCATCGCCGCGCGCTCCGAGTGCGAGCGCCTGCCCGGTCCCTACCGCGATCAGTTTGACGCGGTACTGCGGGTGTGCTGCGGCAAATGCCGGAAGCAGCACATCGAAGAGTCCGGAATCCTCGGTCGATGTGGTGGAGGCGAGCACCAGCTCGGCGCCGCCGATACACCCGGAAACTAGCAGGAGCAGACAAAGCAGGACGGAGCGCGACCCGCGCCAGTGCGGGCCGGCTCCGTCATGGTGAGCCCGGGCGGAAGCAGCAGGGGGCGGATCCGCGCTCAATGGTTCTCCTTCGAGATACTCCCTTCCTGGACCGGCGAATCGGGCGGGTTGTAGCTGTAGCCGCGCTCGATTGCCTCGCCCATGTCACGCGTCCCGAACTGCTCCGCGGCGGTGTCGGTCAGCAGGTGCTCGGCGCTGTCCTCGGTGCGGCTCGCACCGCCGCTCGAGAGCCCCTCGTTCTGCATTCGCTCGGCGAGCGCATCGTCGGCCGCATCGGCCTGCTCGCCGCGCGTCAGCGCGTCGACCACCAGGTCGTTGTGCACCTCGCTGATGCCCAGCACGTCGGTCACGACGTGCTCGATGGCCTGGTACTCCTGCTCCGTGCCGACGCGTCCGCCCAGCGTTACCCGGCCTTCCACCACCGCTACATCGACCCGATCCACGTCGAGCTCCGGGTAGTCCTCGAGCTGCTCCCGGATCAGCGCGCGGATCTCTCCATCGTCCATCGACGACAGGTCGTACATGCCTTCGAAATCCTCGCCCATGGCCGCCTCCGCTCAGAAATGAAAGGACAGACCCACCGATAGCAGTCCGTTCTGCTCCCACTCGTCGGCGGGGATGATCCGGTCGGAGTCGGCACTGTTCTCGAGGCGGAACGCGGCTGGCGCTTTCAGCTTCCAGAACAGGGTACGCGCATCGGCCCGCAGCGACCAGCGCTGCGTGGGATACCATTCCAGACCGGCACCCAGCGAACCGGCGAAACTCGTGCCGAAGTCGAAGCGGGCGTCTTCCGCGAGCACTGCGTCCGCGGCCTGCTCACCAGACAGGTCGGCGGCCACGCCCACGCCGAACGCGGCGAAAGGCTGTACGCCATGCCAGGTCCGCTGGCCGGTCAGGTTGAAGCGCAGCTGCAGCAGCGCGATCAGCAGCGACATGTCCGCCTCGCCGTGCGTGATCCGCGCCGAGTCCGGCGTCGTGAACGCCGTGTCCACGACCGCGCGCGAAGTGGGCGCGAAAACCCCTTCCAGGTCCAGCTGGATCGGACCCGTGACCGCAATGCCGTAGCGCAGCCCCACGGCCGGGGCCGACGAGGGGCCGGCGCCCAGTCGCCCCTCGTTCGCGCCCAGGTAGCCGACCAGGACGCCCGCTCCCTGGCTGCGGTCGATGAACCGGTACGGCGAGTCGATGCGCTGCTGGGCCGCCACCGGCCCGCTCACCACCAGCGCCGCCAGACCGGTCAGCCACGCGCGCGTCCTCAGCCTCATGCCTCTGATCTCCCGTTGATGGCCGCGTTCGCCCGATTTGCGCGCACGCGCGCGGGGAAGCTAGACGAGGGGCGCGTCGGGCCGCAAGCGAGCGCGCCGGCGGCCGTGCGGGTCGCTGCCGCCCCGTTGACCCCGCCCGCTGCGCCCTTCTATACTGTTGGAAACCCCTCATATAGCATTGATCGACGCCGATGCCCTGGGGCCCAGCACCGCTCGCCGCGCGGCGCCGCGCGGGCTTCCACGTCGCCGCCGTGTACCCCATACTCCATGCCGCACCCGAGTGAGAGATCGCATGAAGCCAGGCATCATCATCGTGGCCGTGTTGACGGTCCTCGCGGTCGGCGCCTGTGGCGGCGACGGGATTGGGCCGCAGTCACCCCGCGTCCAGGTCGCGGCGCTCGCCGGTGACGTGCAGTTCGGGTTGCCGGGCGAGTTGGTCGGAGAGCCGCTGCAGGTGGTCGCCACCGATCCGGTCAGCGAGCAACCGGTCGCCGGCGTGCGGATCGAGTGGACCGTGGTCGGCGGCAGCGCGGCCGTGCTCTCGGCGACGTCCACCACCGACTCGCGGGGCGTCGCCTCCACGGAGCTGCGTCTCGGGTCCCAGCTCGGCGCGTACCAGGTGGAAGCACGCGCCGAGCGGATGGTCGGATCGCCCGCCGGCTTCACCGCGCACGCCGTCGAGCGTCCGATCATCACGGACGTCACCCCCGGGTCCGGTGAGCCCGGCGATGTGCTCACCATATCCGGCAGCAACTTCAACCCCTTCGCCGACTACAATTCGGTGCTCTTCGACGGGCTGGGGGGACGCGTGCTCAGCGCGACCGCCACGCAGCTCACCGTTGTCGTTCCGGCGTGCGTGCGGACACATACGACCGCGCTCCGGGTGGCGCTCGGCGGCGTGGTCAGCGAGCCCTACTCGATCGCGACCGTCGCCGGCACCCTGGATGCGCTGTCGCTCGCGCCCGGCGCGGCCCACGTCAGCGCCGATCCCGCCGAGCTCGCCTGCCTGGCCCTGCCCGGCGGTGTGCCCGGCGCGTCCTACCTGGTGGTGCCCCAGAACGCCGCCACCATTCACTCGGTCGGCATGCCGTTCGAGCTCACCGCCCTGAGCGGCAGCCCGCTCGTCGCCCTGCTGGCCGGCGGGCTCGCGCCCGGGGCGGAGCAGTGGGAGGCGCGGCTGCGCGAGCGCGAGCGCGCGATCTTCGACGCGCTCGCCCAGCCGGCGATCACGGGGCAGGCGCTCGATCCGCAGCTCGGCGAGCGCCGCGCCTTCCGGGTGCTGACCAGCGACCAGCAGTCGACCGTCCTGGTCACCGCCGAAGTCCGCGCCATCTCGCTGCGTGCGATCATCTTCGTCGACCTGACCGCGCCGGCGGGCGGTTTCACGACCGCGGATCTGCAGAATTTCGGGCAGCTCTTCGACGACCCGATCTATCCAACCGTCTCGGGCGTTTTCGGCGCGCCTTCCGACATCGATGCCAACAGCCGCGTCATCATCCTGCTCACGCCGCGCGTGAATGCACTCACGCCGCGCGGCTCCACGTCCTACACCGCCGCCTACTTCTACGGCTGCGACCTGGTCTCGCGCACCCGCTGCGCGGACACCAACTCGGGCGAGATCTTCTACAGCCTGGTGCCCGACCCGCAGGCCCTGTTCGGCGACGCCCGCAGCGCGGCCGACCTGCTGCGCAACGTGCCGCCGGTCCTGGCCCACGAGTTCCAGCACATGATCAGCTTCGCGCAGCGCGCCCAGTCGCTCGATGCCCTCTGGCTGTCCGAGGCGATCGCGCACAGCGCCGAAGACCTGGTCGGTGACGTATTCGCCCAGCGGGGTGACGCGACCAGGGCGCGCGACTTCCGTCGGCAAAACTACCTCCGCGCGCACCGCTACCTCTCGCAGGTGCGAAACACCAGTCTGCTCTCCGGGGAGGAGCAGGGCACGGTCGAGATGCGCGGCGGGGTCTGGCTCCTGGTGCGCTACCTGCGCGGGCACTTCGGCGGCAACCAGCTGCTGGCGCGGCTCACTCAGACGACGCTCTCCAGCACGCAGAACGTCACCGCGCAGACCGGCAAGCCGTGGACCGAGCTGCTCGCCGGCTTCGGGCTCGCCCTCTATGCCGACGGCGCAACCGAGCTGGCCGGCGTGAGCGTGCCGGTGCGCTTCACCTTCCCGGACTTCGATCCGCGCACCGCGATCACCCAGGAGGTCGGCAGCTATCCGCTGCAGCTCACCACGCAGACGCTCGGCGATGGCGGCATCACCGGCGAGCTGCCCTCCGCGTCGAGCGCCTATCTCAGGCTCGATGCCCCATCCGGCTCCAGCTACGCGCCGGTGCATCTGGTCTTCTCCGGCTTGCGTGGCGGCGCGTTCCGGCCCTCGACCGTGCCCCAGCTGAGCATCATGAGGCTCCGCTGAGCGCAGGCGGCGTCTGGCCTCGGCAGCGAGGCGAGCGCGTCGCTGACCGACCCGGGGCGGCGATGCCCCAGCTCGTGTCCTCAGCGCGTCGCACCAGGGCTGCGGCTGACCGACCCGGCCGGCGACGCACCAGCTCTTGTCCTCAGTGCGTCGCCCCAGGGCCGCGCTCCGCGCCGGCCGCCGGTCAGCCGCGCGACTGCGTCAGCGTCACACCGCCGATGACGATCGCTGCGCCCAGCAGCTGCAACGGCGCGGGACGCTCGGCGAGTCCGATCCACGCGGCGGTCAGGGCGACGATCGGAACCAGGTTGGAGAATGCCGCGGTGCGCGTGTTCCCCAGCTGCCGCACGCCCTGATACCAGATCAGGTAGGCGACTCCGATGCTCAGCATGCCCGCGTAGATCACCCCGCCCCACGCCGCGACCGGCAGTGCACCGAGGTTCGTGCGGGCCAGGGCCGGCAGGCCGATCGTCACGATGACGAGCGTTCCAGCCCAGAGCGTCCATGCCGTCACCGGGATCGGGCCGTAGCGAGCGACCAGGTCCCGGCTGCCGACCGTGTAGACCGCCCACGCCAGGCACGCGCCGAGCATGACCAGGTTGCCCGCCACGCTCCCGTCGGCGCCTTCCGTCCGCCCGCCCGCGGCGATCACCAGCGCAATGCCCGCGAAGCCCGTCAGCACGCCGGTCCAGGCCCGCAGCCGCACGCGCTCGTGTCCGGCGCTCGCCGACAGCAGGGCGGTGACGATGGGCGTGCCCGCGAGCAACACGCTCGCGATCCCGGCGCGCGAGTGCGCCAGCCCGAAGATGAAGAACTGCTGGTAGAGCGCGTTGCCGAGCACCCCGAGCAGGATCACGCGGCGGCGGTCGAGCGGATCCGGCCACGGGATCGGGCCGTAGCGCCGCAAGGCGAGGTATACCACCGCGGCCGCGAGCGGGAAGCGGAGCGCGTTGAACGCGAGCGGGGTAAGCTCGCCCAGCGCGGCCTTGGCAATCGGGAAGTTGATGCCCCAGATGACCACCATGAGCGTGAGCGCCGCGAATGCGCGTCGCGTGCGTGCCGCATCATTGTGATCTGCCATGGCCCAAAAAGATCCCCCGTACCCGCGCCGCGCGCAAGGCGACGTCGCTTGATCCGGCCTGACCGGCGCGCTACCTTCGCGCCGTGCGCGCCGCAGGGGGCGCGCTCCTCACAACCACGGGTCGGAGCCGATGAGCCGCCTCCTCGAGGGCAAGCGCGTGCTGGTATTCGGTGTCGCCAACGAGCGAAGCATTGCCTGGGGCATTGCCCAGGCCATGCACGAGCACGGCGCCCGGTTCATCTTCACCTATGCCGGCGAGCCGTTCGAGAAGCGCGTGCGTCCGCTCGCCGAGCAGCTGGACGCCGAGGCGGTGCTGCCCTGCGATGTCGCGCGCGATGAAGACATCGACCGCACCTTTGCCGAGGTCGGTGAGCGCTGGGACGGACTGGATGTACTGGTACACTCGGTGGCCTTTGCCAGCCGCGATGACCTCGAGGGACGCTTCATCGACACCCCGCGCGCCAACTTCGCGACCGCGCTGGACGTGAGCGTCTACTCCCTGGTCGCGATCGCACGACGCGCCGAGCCGCTGCTCGCCGCACGCCGCGGCAACATCGTGGCCATGACCTATTACGGGGCGCAGCGGGTGGTGCCGCACTACAACGTGATGGGTGTGGCCAAGGCCGCCCTCGAGAGCGCGGTACGCTACCTGGCCGCCGACCTCGGACCGCGCGGCATCCGGGTCAACGCGATCAGCGCCGGGCCCATCAAGACGCTCGCGGCATCGGGGATCCGCGGCTTCAAGCACATCCTGGCCGCGGTCGAGGAACGCACGCCGCTGCGCCGGAACGTGACGCAGGAGGATGTCGGACGCAGCGCGCTATTCCTGTGCAGCGACCTGGCGGGGGCGGTCACGGGCGAGGTGCTGTACGTGGACGCCGGCTACAACATCCTGGGATTCTGAGGCGGGCGGCTACTCCCGCCGATCCGACGGTGGCGGCTCGGGGAAGGGCGGCGGCGCGGTGGGTGGAGCCGGGGAGCCTTCCCGGCGGAGTGGCTGGATCCGGCTGCGGTCGTACCAGTCGCGGGCGATGAGCGCCGCGATGTCGCGACCGCCCAGCCCGAACGCGATCCCGGCGGCGAGGGCGCCCGCACCGACCACACCGATGAAGAAGACGAGCACGACTTCCTGTGCGATCTCGAGCTGCTCGAGGGCCATGAACACGGCGAGCAGCAGGATCGAGGCCTTGGCCAGGCGGGCGAGCGTCGGACCGGCATGGATCCCGCCCGCGGACGCGAGCACCAGGTCCTTGACGAACTCGCCGATCAGGATGCCGATCACCAGCACGACTACCGCGGCGATCACCTTGGGGATGTACTCGAGCAGCTCGACGAACAGCAGGCTCACGGCGGTGACGCCCAGGGCGTTCGCCGCCAGCAGGATCACCAGCAGCATGAGGGTCCAGAAGACCAGCTTGGCAATCACGGTGGACGGGTCCAGGTGGGTGCCGGCCCGCTCCAGCGCTTCGGTCACGCCCCCTTCGCGCATCCACCGGTCGAAGCCGATGCGGTGCAGCACGAGGTCGGTGCCGCGCTCGACCATCTTCGCAATGAAGAGGCCGACCATGAGCGTACCGAGTGCGGCCGCGAGCCGCGGCAGGAACAGCACGATCTGCTGGATGCCTTCTTCGAGCCGTGCGGCCAGGCCTTCGAACATGCCCCGCTTCTCCTCGCCCGGGAATGCCGTCAAGGCTGGCGAGGCGGGCGCACCCGCGCAAGCCCCGACCGGTGGTTCACGTGCGGCGCTTCGTTGACCGGGAGGGCACGGCCTGGGACGTGGTCCTCGGGCGGGAGTCCTGGGGCGCGATCTATGCCCTGTTCGTGCCGAGCGGTTCCGCGCCCATCCGGCAGGCGCCGCTGCCGGCGAGCGCGTATGATGTCGCCACGCAGCAGCTCGATGCCATGAGCAACACGCAACTGCAGCAGCTGCTCGACGAGTCTCAGCTGAAACCGGAATCATGATGAAGAGCTTTCACGACGAACATGGCCGCGCCTGGGTGGCAGGAGTACGCGAGGAGGCCACGCCCAGGCACCACGGTCGCTGGTACCTGGTATTCCATCCTGCCGACGACGAGTCGCGGGTCCTGCCCATGCCGGAGGTGCGCTGGCAGACGCCGGCGAGCGCCGCCCGCACCCTCGCGACCATGTCCGAGTTCGAGCTGCGCCGCCGCGTGCACCTGCTGCTCGAGCGCGACCTGGCCGAGGAGGGCGCTTCGCCGGAGACCGGTGCCCAGCCTGGCATCGCCCGCTCGCGCACCAGCGTGAATGCCGGCTGAGTCCGCACCGCTCGACAGCCGCACGCTGCGCGCGCAGGAGTTTGCCGCGCTCGGCACGCGCGTGTTCCTGAACGCGGCCGGCTACGGACCCCTGCCCGCGCGTGCCCTGGCCGCGGCCGAGCACTACCAGCGCCGTCGTGCCGCCGCGGAGCTCACCGAGGATGATTTCGTGGCCGCGCTCGTGCCGGCGCGCGCGGCCGCCGCGCGGATCGTGGGGGCACACGCCGAGGAGATCGCGCTCTGTCCGAACACGAGTGTGGGGATCAACATCGCCGCGAGCATCGTCCGTCAGCGACGCCGGCAGGGTGACCCGCGCCACGTGATCGTGGTCAGCCAGGGGGAGTTCCCGGCGAACGTCTATCCCTGGCTCGCGCTCGAAAGGGACGGTTTCCGCGTCCGCCTCATTCCGACCGATCCGCTGGGCCGGCCGGACGAGCCGGCGCTCTTCCGCGCGCTGATGGAGCCCGACGTGGCGGTGCTCGCGCTCTCCGCGGTACAGTTCTCGACCGGCTGGCGTGCCGACCTGGAGGGACTGGGTGAGCGCTGCCACGCCCGTGACATCCTGTTCGTGGTCGACGCCATCCAGGCCGCGGGGGTGGTCCCGCTCGACGTCCGTGCCATGCACGTCGATGTGCTCGCTGCTGGCGGCGAGAAGTGGTTGCTCTCGCCCTATGGCACCGGCTTCGCCTTCGTGCGCGCGGGACTGTGCCGGATCCACGAGCCGGAGCTGCCCGGCTGGCTGGCGTTCGGCGCCACCGCCGACGTCAACCGGCTCTGCACCTACGAGTACGACCTGCTGGAGGACGCGCGCCGCTTCGAGGTGGGGACGATCGCCTATCAGGACGTCAGTGCGTTCACGGCGGCCCTGGAGCTGCTGCTCGAGCTGGGCGTGTCGCGCATCCTCGAGCATGTCAGGGCGCTACAGCAGCCCTTGCTGGAGTGGCTGCGGGCGCGCCCGGGAGTCGTGCTGGTCAGCGACCACGATACCCACGCGTCCGGCATAATGTGTCTGCGCGGCCCCGACCTGCCCGCCTGGTTCGAGGCGCTCACTGCCGCCGATGTCATCTGTGCCCTGCGCGAAGGCTCGCTGCGCCTCGCACCGCACGCCTACAACACGCCCGAGGACATGAATCACGTGATCGCGACGCTGGAGCGCTCCGTGTGAACCCGGTTGACCCGGAGCTCGCGCCCGGCGCGTACGAGCGCATCCTGGACGAGGTGCGCCGCGCCTTCGTGCCCGACCTGCGCTCGGGCATTTTCGATGTGCGCATCGAGGAGCGGGCGGATACGCTCGCCATCACCGGCCAGACCACGCATCCGGAAGCCGTCCGCAAGGTGCGTGAGCTGCTGCGCCGGACGCACCGGCGCCGGGCCGTCGCGGACGAGGTCCTGCGCCTGCCGGACGCGGCGCTCGGCGCGCAGAGCGCCGCACTGGTTCGGGCCGCGATCGCACCGGTTTACGCCGAGCCGCGCCTGCCCGCGCCGCAGATCTCGCAGGTCGTGCTCGGCATGCGTGTGGACGTGTTCGCGCGCGCCGAGAGCTGGCTGCGCATCCGCGCCGAGGACGGCTACATCGGCTGGGTCCAGGAGGGTTACCTGGCCCTGGGCGATGGCGAGTGGGCCCGCAGCTGGGAGCGCGGCACTGGTGGCGAGCCGGTCGTCTCTCTCGGCGCCGAGCTGGTGGGCGAGGATGGGCGGGCCCTCATGCGGCTGCCGTGGGGCGCGCGCCTGCTGCGGCGTGCCGGGTGCTACCTGGTTCCGGATGGCCGCACCGGTCAGCTCGGCAGCGGCGAGCTGGTCGACGTGGATCGGCTCGCGGACTGGTTCCCGGCGCGTGGCGACAGCATCGCGCGCACGGCGCGGCGCTGGCTCGGAGCGCCCTACCTGTGGGGGGGCGTGACGCCCCACGGCGTCGACTGTTCCGGGTTCGCGCAGGCGGTGATGTGGATGCACGGGGTGGCCCTGCCCCGCGATTCCGATCTGCAGGCGCGGGTAGGCGCGCGCGCGCCCGCCGATGATCCCGGCCAGCTGCGCGCCGGAGATCTGCTCTTCTTCGCGGAGCCGGGCGCACCCGTGAGCCACGTCGCGATCGCCCTGACCGGCGCCGAGATCATTCACTCCGCCCTCGGCAACGGCGGCGTCGCCATCAACGA